>JAENWF010000214.1 GCA_016650215.1 Thermoanaerobaculia bacterium | reverse complement strand
GGGCGCCCGCCGCCACACAAGCATCAATCGCTGCGCAAAGATGACGGTCGTCTCGACGAGGAGTGCATGTCGTTTGTGTGGGAGTGGGCGCCCTCGCCCGCCACTCGTGCAACGGAGGCTTCTCTTGCGAACTCGCTGTGAGCTTGCCTACTTTTCGGCGGTCCACACGGGGACCTGCCAAAGCGCGTAGCCACGCGGATCTCGCACGCAGGCGATCATCTCGCGCCAGCGCTGATCGATTTCTTCGCGTGCGATTCCGCCATGCTCGACGAGCGATTCGGTGTAGCCGTCGCGCCACGCTTCCCAGATTTGCGCGAACGTTTCGCGCGGAACGCGGAGCGTGTCGACGACGACGTAGTCGACGGCGATGCCGCTCATGCCGAGGTCGTGGAGGAGCGTGAATGTCTTCCGTCCGACGCGCAGATCGCAGCCGATCGCCGCACCGTATCGCGGGGGGAGCACCTGCCAGAAGCCATCCGATCCCAACTCGGTCGGATGCGCGAGAAGCATCCCGTAATCTTCTGCGATGAGATGCATGCGGCCGCCGGGGCGCAGCACCCGCTTGATCTCCGCGAGCACCTTCGCCGCATCGGGGACCGCCTGCAAGAGATGACGGCAGACCGCGAGGTCGAACGTGTTGTCGGGGAAGGGGAGCGCGAGCGCGTCGCCGTACTCGAACGTGACGCGCGAGCCCAATGAAGCGCAGCGGACGCGGGCGCGATCGAGATGACTGCGCTCGAGATCGACGCCGATGAACGTCGCCTGCGGATACTTTTCCGCGAGGCGCGCCGTCATCTCGCCGGTACCGCAACCGACATCGAGAACGCTGCCGCCGCCGATCGGATGCCGATCGAAGATCTCCTCCTCCTGCGGCCAGATCGCATTGGCCTGCGCCGCAAGATTCCGCACCATCGACTCATCAGCCATCTCCCGCGCCTGCGGGCTGCTCGAATTCATGCGCGAATTCTATCGCTCGGCGGTCTTTCGTTCTCCCATCGCGATCCGTTCGCAGAATGCCTGCGCCTCGGGATCGGAGCGCACCTCGTGCATCCGGAGCGGCCTTCGGAGCGACAAGCCTTCGAGGCTCACGCATCGGCTGAGTGCGACGTATACCTGGCCTGGAGCGAACGCGCCGCGATCGAGATCCACTGCGACCTGGTCGAGCGTCAGTCCCTGCGCTTTGTGAATCGTCACGGCCCATGCGGGGATGAGCGGGAACTGCGTGAAGGTGCCGAGGACCTCCTGCTCGATGTGACCTTCCTTCTCGTCGTAGAGATAGCGCGCGTCTTCCCACGTCACCGGTTCGACGTCGAACGTGCCGCCGTTCTGAATCGCGACGCGGATCGACGACTTCCCCATCTTCGTCACGGCGCCGACACTGCCGTTCACCCATCGTCCTTCCGGATCATTGCGCGTGAACATCACCTGCGCGTTTTTCTTCAGCACGAGATCGATGGGCGCAGGCAACTGATCGTCGCTCTTCTTCATGAATGTGCCGCCGGTTTTCGCTTGAAACGCGGCGATCTTTCCCGGCAGCTCGCCGAGGCGTTTCTCGTTCTCGCGCGCGGCAGCGGCGCGTGTCGGCGCGAGGACCAGATGCGCACCGCTCAGCACGCGCCCGACGCATGCGCGATTGATCTCATCGACGGCCATCGGCGCCGCATCCGCTGTCCTGATCTTCGCGAGCAGATCCGCAAAGTGCTGATCCTTCTGCCGGTACACCTTGGTCAGCTCGACCGGGTAACTCCGCAGCCCTTTGAGGCACGCCGCGCGAAAGAAATGCGGGGTGCCGTAGCGCTCGCGGAACCATTGCGCGTCGTCTGCACGGACGACCGGCGGAAGCTGCAGCGGATCGCCGACGAGTACGATCTGCACGCCGCCGAACGGCTTGCTCGACTTGCGATTGAGACGGAGAAAGCACTCCAGTCCGTCGAGCACATCGGCACGCACCATCGAGATCTCGTCGACGACGAGCAGATCGAGCTTCTCGACGAGTGAGACGTCGGCGAGCGTCGCTATGTCGTCCGGCACGACGATCGGCTTGAGCGGAAGGCGGCAGAACGAGTGAATCGTCTGGCCGCCGGCGTTGAGTGCCGCGACGCCTGTCGGCGCGAGCACGACGAGATTGCGCTCCTTGGCGCGCTCGCGGAGAGCGCGGATGAACGTCGACTTGCCCGTTCCGGCGCCGCCTGTGATCAGCACGATCGGCCGTTTGCTCGCGATCGCGTCGAGTGCGAGCTGAAACCGCTCGTTGATCTCGATCGTCTTCCCCGATACCGGCTCCGCCGTGACCCGCTTCCGCCGCCCCGGCTTCCCCCGCGCCGGCTTCCGCTCCTCGCGCCGCAGCCGCGCCAGCCCGCGCCGCGCGGTGGCCGCGTCCATCGGTTTCGACTTATGGTTCCGCTCGTGGTCCTCGCGCGACACATAAACGCGCAGAGCACAATGCTCGCAGACCCAGCCTGTTCGTCCCTGCACCGTAGGAATCATCACGCGAAAGATGTTCCGCGCGCTAATCGACGTGGCGCCTGCTTCAGCCGGCGGCCTTCCGTCCCCCCGCATTCTCTTGACCTATCCGCGAATGAAGTTCAATGCGCCACTCGATGTGGCGCCGGCTTCAGCCGGCGGCCTTCCGTCCCCTCCTCCGATCCGTCACAAATAGCTGATATAAAACATAACCGCCCATGCCCAAGCCCACCCTCATCCTGATCGCGATCCTCACGGCCGCGACGACGCAAGCCGCGAACTGGCCCGACCACCCGCAACTCCGCGCCGTCAGAGCCACCGCCCCGATCAAACTCGACGGCGACCTGAACGACGAAGCCTGGCAGACCGCCCCCGAATTCACCGACTTTACCCAGCACGATCCCGACGACAAACAACCCTCCACGCTCCCCACGAGCATCAGAATCATTTACGACGACGAAGCCATCTACTTCGGCGCGAAGATGACGGATCCCGAGCACCCCACAGCGCTGCTGGCGCGAAGAGACAACTTCACGCAGAGCGACTTCCTCGCGATCAACATCGATCCGCAACTCGATCGTCTCTCCGGCAATTGCTTCGTCGTCTTTCCCGCGAACACGCAGGTCGACACCGTTCTCTACAACGACATCGGAGAGGACGCGAGCTGGGACGGCGTGTGGCAATCGGCGGCGCGCGTCGTGTCCGACGGATGGATTGCCGAAGTGCGCGTGCCGTACTCGCAACTCCGTTTTCCGGATAAAGACATCCATGTGTGGGGTCTCAACATCACCCGCCGCACGATCCGCAAGAACGAGACCGTGCGCATCGTCAACACGCCGAAGGGGGAGACCGGCTTCGTATCGCACTTTGCCGACATCACCGGCATCGAAGGAATTCGGCGCGGCCGGCCATTGGAGATCGTGCCGTACGCCATCGCGCGCTCCGACTACCGCACGCGATTCGACGGCCCTGTCGATCGCAGCGATTCGCGCGCGGATGGCGGTCTCGATCTCAAGTACGCGCTCACGCCGACGATCACGCTGACCGGAACGCTCAATCCCGACTTCGGCCAGGTCGAGGTCGACCCGGCCGTCGTGAACCTCGGGCAGTTCGAGACGTTCTATCCGGAGAAGCGGCCGTTCTTCACAGAAGGCGTGAGCATCTTCCGGTTCGGCGACACGCCGGCGCCGGCGCATTTCAACTTCCTCAACGCGCCGCAGACGTTCTACTCGCGGCGCATCGGCCGTGACGTCGACAGCTCCGATGCGCGGATCTACGCCGCGACGAAGCTCACAGGCAAACTCCCCGGCGGCTGGACCCTCGGCGTGCTCGACGCGCTGACCGATGCGGCGGACGGAACGAACTATTTCGTGTCGCGCGGAACGAAGGAGCTTGGCGACGGCGCGCGCCTCGGTTACATGGCGACGTCGGTGAATCGGAGCGAGCTGCGATCGGCGCAGACCGGAGGCGTCGACGGCTACGCGAGCTTCTTCGGCAAGTCATGGATTGTGGAGGGCTCGCTGACCGGATCGCGTCTGAGCGGCGACGCGGACGAGATCGCGGCGGCGCAGATGTCTCCGGCGCGCTACTACGCACGTCCCGACGCGTCGCACATTGAATTCGATCCGCTGCGCACCTCGCTGACCGGATGGGGCGGGCGCGCGATGGTGTCGAAGACGACGGGACTGTGGCGTCCGATAGTCCAGGTGCACGCGTACTCGCCCGGATTCGAGACGAACGACCTCGGGTTCATGACGCGCACCGACATGATCTCGCCGAGCGCGGTGATGATGTACGTCAATCAGAATCCGGGGAAGCGGACGCGCGAGCGCAACGTCTGGTTCGGCGCGTGGCAGAACGCCAACTTCGACGGCGACACTCTCGAGCGCGGTGTGTTCGCCGACTGGTTCGTGACGACGACGAACTATCTCCGCCCGCGCGCGGCGATCTTCCTGACGGCGGGCGGGTTCGATGATCGTCTGACGCGAGGCGGCCCGGTCGTGCGGACACCGCGCTACTGGTCATCGGATCTCAGTTTCGGAACCGACGAGCGGAAGAAATTCGTGTTCGAAGTGGAATCGCATCTCGAGCGGGGCGGCGATGGGTCGTACATGCGCCAGTTTGCGATCGGCCTGACGGCGCGACCCGCATCGAACCTGCAGCTCGAGATCGAGCCCGGCTTCGCGCACGGGCACACGGTCACGCAGTACGTGGCGAGGGCGGACGGCCGGTACATCTTCGCGGAGCTGGAGCAGCGCGAATTCGAGATCGCGACGCGAGCCGACTGGACGCTGACCTCGAAGCTCTCGTTCCAGTTGTACATGCAGCCCTTCATCGCGAGCGGCGACTATCACGATTACCACGCGCTCGTGGCCCCGCGCACGCGCGAGTACGAGCCCGTCGCGTATTCAGCATCCCCCAACTTCAACTTCCGCAGCGTGCGAGGCAGCGCCGTCGTCCGCTGGGAGTTCCGCCCCGGGTCAGCGCTGTACGTCGCATGGAACGAGAACCGCGCAGGGGAGGTCGGAGTGGGAGATTTCAATTTGTCGCGAGACCTGCGCGCAATTCCGAGCTCGCCTTCGCATGATGTTTTCATGGTGAAGGTCTCGTACTGGCTCCCGATGTAGGGAGACGGAAGGCCGCCGGCTGAAGCCGGCGCCACGTC
>JAENWF010000213.1 GCA_016650215.1 Thermoanaerobaculia bacterium | reverse complement strand
GTCGAACCTGCCTCGACTTGAATCGTCGTCGACTTGCCAGTCAGCGTCCCGTCCACGCCCGCTGGTGTGAAGTTGAGCTGATACGTCATCGGCCGCGACGTCGCGTTGTAAACGCGAACGTCCGACTCGAAGACCGAGGCGTTCGCGCCGAGCGTGTGTGCGACCGCCGGAATGATGAGCGCGTCGGGAGGAGGCGTGTTCTTGCCGCCAACGCCAACGGGCGTGACGAGGCTGACCGAGACCGCGAAGTTGATCGGAGGCGTGCCGTCCGACTTCACCCCTTTGCCGCCGGTTCCGTACGTCATCAGCAGCGTCGCCGTGTTTGATCCCGGGAAGAGCGTCGCCGGGTCGGCAGTGAGCGTGAGCGTCAGCCCTTCGGGCGGCAGAATGCCCGATGACGGCGTGACCGTCATCCAGGGACGATCGGTCGCCGCAGTGAACTGAACGGGCGTTGAGAATCCCGGGATGAATACCGTTTGCACGAGGCTCTCGAGCACGCCGACTTCTGCGCTGCCCTTCTTCTGAATGTCGGAGGCGTTGACCGGCACGATGAATACTCCGATCACGTCGGAGTACTGGCTGCGCAGGTCGTTGCACGAGCTGATCGCGCGGACGCGGTAGAGGTACTGCTTCGGCTCGCCGCTGACTTCGTGAACGAACGGCGCGCTCAGGTCGGTACGGACGAGCGTGACCGCGTCGCTGAAATCGGGACTGGTTGCTTCCTGCAACTCGTAAACGGTTGCGTTCGCAACCGGGCTCCAACGAACTGAATAGACAGTGCCTGAAAGAGCCTGGCCGACGAGTTCAACGCGAGGCTTCGCGGGAGTCTGGCAAGGCGGAGGAGCGGAGGCAACGGAGAACTTGCTGCGCGCCGACTCGATCGCCGGGCAATCGTTGAACGTCGCGACGACGTACCACTCGAACACGCCGCCCGGAAGCGAGATGAAGTTGCCAGTCTCAGTTGTCGTTGCGACGAGGCTGGGGACACCATCGGAGCCGACGATCCAGAGTTTGTAACTCGTGGCGCGGGAGACGGGCGACCACTCGAAGCGGATCGGCGACGCGATGCCGGTGGCGCTATTCGCGGGCGCCTTCAGCGACGGCGGACGTGAATCGCACGCAGGGGGAGCAGGAATGACGAAGCTTGCATGATTCGACTCGACCGGATCGCATCCGGCGGTGAAGGCGAGCACGAACCATTCGTACTTGCCGTCGCTGAGGCGAACCTCGAGGTCGGTGTCATCGGTCGATCCCGCCGAGGTCGGCGAGCCGTCTTCACGGCGCACGATGACGACATATTTGATCGCGCCGCTGACCGGAGTCCACGCGAAGTTGACGAGCTGGCCGACTTTGTCGGCACCATCGGCAGGCGACTGTGTCTGCGGTCTCGCGCTCGTGCAGTTCGAAGCCTGGCGGCTCGTGAACTGCGCCTTGTTCGACTGCGTGGAGGGGCATGCTTCGAAGACTGCTTCGACGATCCAGACGATCACTCCGGGCGGCACCGGCTGGGTGACCGAGGTCGTCGTCGTGGAGGCTATGAGCGTGAGCTCGGAGCCGTCGAGCGAGGCAAGAACGCGATACTCCTTCGCCCCCGAGACGCTGCTCCAGAGGAAGGTGACGGGCGAGGAGACGTTCGTCGTTCCGTCGGCAGGAGAGATCAGCGACGGCGACTCGCTGCCGCAACGGGCAAAGCTGCTCTGAACGCTGAACGTCGTCGTGCTCGACGACAGGGAAGGACATCCTTCGAAGAACGCTTCGACGAACCACTGATAGTTTCCGGGGGAGAGCTCGAGCTTCGCGCTGAGCTCCTTGGTGAAGCCGAGATCGCCAAACGGCTGTTTTTCACCCGCGACCCAGAGGCGGTACATGACTGCATTCGGCGCAGCGAGCCAGCGGAACTCGACTGGACTCGTCGTCGGCGCCGGACCGGCGGCCTGGCCCAGAGGGCTCACGAGGCTGGGTGGGGCGTTGCGTGAGCAGTCGGAAGACCTCTGAACTTCGAACTTCGCTGGGTCGGAAATGATGGCCGGGCATCGTTCGAAGATCACTTCGACGTACCACTCGACGACACCGCTCGGGATCTGGACAACGACTTCGGTCGCGTTCGACTTTGCGATCGGAGCGGGCGCGCCGCCATCGATCGAGGCCCACACGCGATAGACGATCGCACCCGCGACCGCATTCCAGCGCAAGGTCACAGGTGAAGTGACCTTTGCGCCATTCGCGGGCGACACAGTCGTCACCACTTCGGCGCACTTCTCGGCAGCCGCGACGGTGAAACGGAAAGAACCCGATCTGATTGCGGGGCAGGCGAGGAAGACGCTCTCGACGAGCCACTCGACCGTGGACCCCTCGGTGATGAGCTGCTTGACGGATGTCTCGCCCGTCGTTGCGGCAAGTTCCAGCTTCCCGGCGAGCGAGACGAAGAGACGGTACTCGACCGCTCCCTTCACCTCGTTCCAACTGAAGACGACCGGCGATGCGACGTTCGCCGCACCGTTTGCCGGGGCGATGAGGGTTGCCGCCGAGTTGTTGCATTGCGCGGCGCCAACTGCCGTGAACGAGGCCTTGTTCGATACGGTTGAAGGGCAATCGCCGAAGAGTGCTTCGACGTACCAGGTGACCGGTCCCGCAGGAACCGATGCTGAGAGTTGCGTGGCGGCAGTCGTCCCGAGCGCGACGTAAGCGCCTTCGTTGAGCGAAGCCATCACACGATAGAGAGTCGCGCCGGAAACTGCGCTCCACTGGAAGAGGACGGGCGAAGTTACGTCGCGCGCGCCTTGAGTCGGCGAGATGGTCACCGGCGATCCGGGATTCGTGGGGCAGTTCGACACTTTGCCGAATGTGAAGCGCGAGGTCTGCGACTGAGTCGACGGACAGTTCTCGAAGACCGATTCGATGAACCACGCAATCTGCCCCTCGGGCACATCGAGCTTCACCGCCGTGTCAGTGGTCGAGATCAGAGTGCTGAACGGTCCGCCGTTCACCGAAGCGCGAAGAACGTATTTGATTGATCCTGTGACCGCGTCCCACGCGAAGATCACTGGATTCTCAGTGATCGTGGATCCGTTCGACGGAGTCAGAAGTTTTGCGACGCCTGTCGGACAGTTCGGAGGCGGCTCGACCGTGAAACGCGAAATCGCGGACGTGACCGGCTTGCAGTCGGCGCCGAACTGCGCGCGGACTCGCCACGAGAACGCGCCGGCTTTCAGCGTCAGCGAGGAGGATGTGGTCGTCGTTGACGCGGCGGTGGAGAAAATCACCCCGTCATCCGAAAGCAGCAGGTCGTAGCTCGTGGCTCCTTTGACCTCCGACCACGAAAAGACGATCGGCTTCGTGCCGTCGAACTTCGCTCCGGAGGAAGGGGAGATCAGCGAAGCTCCGTCAGTGGGGCAGGGATCGGCAGCCGGTGCAATCGTGATCGAGTACGACGCGATTCCGGGGCAACCCTTCGCGTCTTTCACTTCGAGCTCGAAACGGAAGGTGCCAGCGGTCGTCGGCGTGCCGGCGAGGATCTGACCGCCCACCAGCGCCAGGCCCGGCGGCAACGAATTGCCGGAGCGGAGCGAGATCGTGTGTGGTGCAGAGCCGCCTGTGCCCGTCATTGCAGTCGCGGGATAAGCCGTGCCCGCCGTTCCATTTGGAAGCGACGCGGGTGAGATTCCGACGACCGCACACGACTCCTGATCGACAGTGAGCGTGTAGTTCTGCGTCGCGGTGCAGCCGTTCGCGTCGGTCACTTTGATCGAAAAGTCGAACTTGCCCGGAGTCGTCGGCGTTCCGCCGAGCGTATCGGTCTTGAAGACGAGTCCCGGAGGAGCTGTTCCGATCAATGAGAACGAGAACGGCTCGGCGCCCCCTTTCCCGGTGAACCCGACGCTGTAGCCCGAGCCCGCAGTCGCGTTCGGAACGAACGAGGGGGAAACGGAAACCGTCGGACATGGCGCGTCTGTAATCGTGATCGAGGTCTGGCCCACCGAAATGCAACCGTTCGCATCCTTCGCCTGAACGGTGAAGGGGAACGTGCCTGTCTGGGTGGGAGTCCCGGAAATTGTGCTGGCGCCGTCGAAAGAGAGCCCCGTCGGGAGCGGCTCTTTGCCGAGAGTGAACGTGTACGGGAACGCGCCGCCTGAAGCGTTCAACGGTTCGCGATAGCTTTGCTTGAGCGTTCCACCCTTCATTGCAGCGATGGAGATCGAAGGGCAAACGCGGAGTGTGTAGCCGGTGCGCCCCTCGCAGTTGCCGGAATCTTTCGCGACGATTTCGAAATTGAAGATGCCCGGCGCCGTCGGCGTCCCCGACAGAGTGCCGTTGGCCGCGTTGAAGGTCATTCCGGCAGGAACCGGCCCGACGATCGAGTACGCGTACGGTGCTGAACCTCCGCTGGCGTTGAAGGAGGAGGAAAACGCCAGCCCTACCGTCGCATCATTCAGTGATTGCGGCGAAACCGTGATGATTGGACAGACGTTGAGCGTGTACGTGCGGATGTCCGTGCAGGCATTCTGATCTGTCGTCCTGATCGTGAACGTCGAGTCGCCCGCGACGGTCGGAGTGCCTGAAATGACGGCGCCGCTGAGCGTCAGCCCGGCGGGAAGACTTCCCAACGCAAGCGCGAACGAATAGTTTGGTGTTCCTCCAAGCGCGCTGAGCGTCGTTGAGTAGGCGGCGCCGACAGCTCCGCGCGGCATCAGCGCCGGAAGAGTCGTGATGATGGGGCAGAAGATTTTGATCTGATGCGTCGTATCAACGCTGCAGTCCTTGTCTGTCGTCCTGACAACGAAGCTGTACGAGCCTGAGCGGCTCGGAGTGCCCTGCAGTAGATTGCTCTCGATGAAGAGTCCCGGCGGGAGTGTTTTCGAGTCCACGGCGACGATCGTGGGGGTGGAGACCGTGTTGTTCGGTTTGAACGCTTCTCGATAACCCTCTCCGGTCGTCCCATCCGGAAAGGACGGAGGACCGACTGTGATCGGGCAGCCAAGAGTGAACTGGATGGCCAGGTCCCGACACGTACCCTTGTCGTCCGTGATGAGGATGTCGAATGTGAATGGGCCGGCGTCGGGCGGTGCGCCCGACAGCATCCAGCCCGTCAACGCGACGTCCTTCAGCGTCAGCCACGCGTTGACCGGAGAACGCGAATCGATGGCGAGGATGTAGGGGCCCACTCCGCCGCCCGGCGTGAGCGGCTGACCGAACGGCAGTTTCGGTGTGATGGAGGCACTCGTTGGACTGATCGTGCAGACGGCTTGGACGTCCGCGATTCCGAACGCAGCCATGACGAGGAACCCGACGACGATTCTGCGAACAACGTGCATTTGTTCTCCGAGCTTGACGATATCCTCGCGCGACGCGGGCGAGCGAACGCCGCTGCCGCAAGCGCGCGAGGGGTTTCACCGTTGATGGGGGACCGGCTCCCCAGCCGGTTAACCACCAATCTAAACTGATAGCCTGGACCTGCTGTGATTTGGGTCACGCGATTGTACAAGAGTCGTTCAAATAAGTCTTATCTGTACTTATTCGCGCCGGTGTTGAAGAGAACGACCCGCTCGCCCTCGCGGATGGCCCCGCGCTCGCGGAGAGCGCGGTACCCGAGCAAAGCGGCTCCCGCCTCGGGGCCGGCGTCGATGCCGTCGCGTTTCCGGATTTCCGCAGCTGCGTCCTCGATCCGCGCCTCATCGACGGCGACTGCGCCGCCGCGGGAGTCGCGCAGCGCACGCAACATCAGGCGGTCGCCGATGGCGCGCGGCACGCGCAGTCCCCAGGCGCCCGTCTTCGGCGACTCCCATTCGGGTGCGTTCTCGAGCTTCTGATCGAATGCTCGGACGATCGGCGCGCAGCCGCTCGACTGCACGCTGTACATCCGCGGACGTTTCGCATCGATCCAGCCGAGGCGCTCCATTTCGTCGAACGCTTTCCACATGCCGATCAGACCTGTGCCGCCGCCCGTGGGATAGAGGATCGCGTCGGGGAGCGTGCCGAGGTCTTCGAGGAGCTCGTATCCCATGATCTTCTTTCCCTCGACGCGGTACGGTTCCTTGAGCGTAGACATGTCGAAGCCGCCGTTCTCCGCGATGTGCTGTTGAACGTGGCGGCCGCGTCGGTGATGACGCCCTCGACCAGCTCGACGGTCGCGCCGAACTCGCGACATTCGTCCACGATCGACTGCGGCGTGTCGCGCGGCATCGCGACGAAGACGGGAAGCCCGGCGCGCGCACCGTATGCGGCGAGCGCCGCTCCTGCGTTCCCCGCGGTCGGTGCGGCGAGCGCGGTGGCGCCGCGGCTCTTCGCCATCGTTACCGCGCACGCCATACCGCGCGACTTGAACGATCGCGTCGGGTTCTTCGACTCGTCCTTGATCAGCAGTCCGTCGCCGAGGTGGGAGGCGAGCATCGGCGTGCAGCCTTCGCCGAGCGTGACCGGCTCGTCGTCATGGGGAAGCAGTTCGCGATAGCGCCACATCGTCGCTTCGCGTTTGCGGATCTCGTCGCGCAACCGGAGATCGGGTGCGAGGTTGTAACGAGCGAGAAGCGGCGCGCCGCATTTTGTGCAGAGGTTGTGGAGACCACTCGTTTCGTATCGCGCCGGGCAGGCCGAGCACTCCAGATGAACTGCAAATTTGCGCATGAAAGACAATCGCCTCCGGCCGGAGCCGGAGGCGATCATAACTGCCCCGTCTGAAAGGAGGATCGCTTACTGCTGATTCTTCTTCGCTTCCGCGGCAACCTGGTCGATCTTCTGCTCCCACGCTTTCGTATCTTTCTTGATCTGCGCGCCCTGGTCGTCGCTGAACTTTGCCCATTCGTCGGTGAACGCGTTCAGGTCCGAACCGAACTTCATGGCGATCTGCCGGTTGTGTGCGATCGCCGGATTCTGCGCTGCCTGGTCAGCCTGCTCTTTCTTCGCCTGCGCCCGTTGCCCTTCGTAACCGGCGAGCATCTGCGCGTACATCTGTTTCGTGGTTTCGTCTTTCGCCTCGTCCATCGCCTTCTTGCTCTGCGCGTACGCGGTCTCGATCGTGCCGGCGATGGCCACGCCCATCTTCTCGCTCATCGACGCGGCGCTGACTTCCATGAGCTGCTGCTTGACCCACTGATACTCCTGGGTGTTGTAGCCGAGATCCTTCGCTGCGCGGAGGTCGGCCGTCAGCATGTCGGCGACGGAGCCGAGGGTCTTGAAGCCTGCGACCATCCCTGCGATCGACTTCTCACCCGAAGCCTTCGCCTTGTCGGCGTGCTGCTTCGCTTCCTGTTTTGCAACTGCAACGATCTTCTTCTCGTGCTCGCGCACCTTCAGATACATCCTGACCTGCGCCTCGGTGAGCTTCCCGTCGGTGGGAGCGTCGTACGAGTCTTCGGCGACCTGCTTCATCAGGTCGGTCGTGCCGACCTTCTGCAGGTCTTTCGAGATGTCGGCTTTGTCGAGAAGCTCTTTCGCCTTGCAACCCGCAAGGGCAAGGGAAAGAGACACAACTACTACGAGGGTTCTGCGCATGGATCGGCCTCCCAATGAGATTGTTGGACTGGGGGGAATTGTACAATAAGTTTTCGGTGGAGGGAATCAGCCGAGCTTTGAGCGCACTTTCGCGGTGAGCTCATTGAGCTGGCGAAGAATCTCTTCGAGCTCTGCGCGATGTTGCTTGCGAAGCGTCTCGAGTTCCGACTTCGCGGCCATCGGAGCCGCTTTTTTCGCCGCCGCGACACGAGGCGAGTCGAGCGCCACACTGATTGGAGGGTCATCGACAGTGACCATCGACTCGGTGCCTATCTCTTCGACTTCATCATCTTCGATCGGAATCGCGACGTCGCCGGCAATCGTCATCGGCCGCTCGCGTCCCTGCAGGAGCTGCTCGAGCGACACCTCTTCCATCTTCTCGTATCCCGCGCCGACCGGATTCTCCGCGGCTTCGGGGAAGGGGACGGAATCGGGGAACGGAGTCTCGGCGACTTGCGGAATCGGTTCAGGCTCGGGCGCGGGTTTCGCGCTCTTGACCGGTTTCTTCCGATCGATCGGCTCGCTCTTTCCCTTGAGCCGGTTGAAGAGATGCTTGGCGGTGATCTTCGAGACGAGCTTGAACGTCTCCATGACGCCTTCGCCCTTGAGCGCGGAAGCCTCGGTGAACGGATACCCTTCGAGGTCCAGCAGTTCCTGGAGCTTCTCGACCGGAAGGACGCCGGGGATGTCGCGCTTGTTGAACTGCACGACGATCGGCGTGTCGTCGGGGTCGAGCTGGTTCTCGCGCATGTTCTCGAGCAGGTTCTGAAAGCTCTCGCGCGTGGAGTCGACCATCGAGGGCTGCGAGTCGGCGACGAAGACGACCGAGTCGGCGCCTTTGAGCACGAGCTTGCGCGTCTCGTTATAGAAGACCTGACCCGGTACGGTGTAGAGCTGAATCTTGAGGTTGAAGTTGCCGACCTTGCCGATGTCGACCGGCAGAAGATCGAAGAAAAGCGTGCGGTCGCTCTTGGTCGCGAGCGAAAGCATTTTGCCTTTCGACTTCGGATCGAGTTTGTCGAAGATGACCATCAGATTTGTGGTCTTCCCGCACAGACCGGGTCCGTAGTAGACGATCTTTGCCGTCATCTCGCGCGTGGCGTGATTGAACAGAACCATTCATTGACTCCGCAGAAGCCCCGAGAGTATCGCATAGAATTCGCGCCGTGGATGACGAGCAGCCGGTCGCGATTCCGATCGAAGACACACTCGATCTCCATCCGTTCAAGCCGGGCGAGATCCGCGACGTCGCACTCGAATATCTGCTCGAAGCGAGGCGTCACGGGTTCCTCCAGGTGCGTCTGATTCACGGCCGCGGCGCCGGTGTTCAGCGCGATAACATCCGCCGGCTCCTCGGCTCGCTCGCATGGGTTGAGGCGTTCAACGACGCCGATCATTCGGGCGGGGGATGGGGATCGACGGTCGTGCTGCTCGCACCGAACTAAGAATGAGGGAGTGGCGCCAGATTCGCTAAGGTTGAAATGAGTATGCCGACGCTTTTCGAAGAATTGCAGCGTGTCCGGACCTACGAATACACGGAAGAGGACGTCCGCGAGTTCGAGATCCTCCACGACGAGATCCGCGCGCTGAAGAAAAAGCGCAACGCGGTGATCGTCGCGCACAACTACTACCGTCCCGAGATCCTGAAGATCGCGGACTTTGTCGGCGACTCGCTCGAGCTCGCTCTGATGGCCTCCGAGGTCAAGACCGCCGACGTGATTCTCTTCGCCGGCGTGCACTTCATGGCGGAGACCGCGAAGATCGTGAATCCGAGCCGCACGGTGCTTCTGCCGAATCTCGGTGCCGGCTGTCAGCTTGCCGACTCCGCTCCCGCCGAAGACGTCGCCGCACTCGCCGCGAAGTTGCGCAAGGAGTATCCCGACCTCGCAGTCGTCAGCTACGTCAACACGACGGCCGCGGTGAAAGCGCTGTCGGACATCATCGTGACCTCGGCGAACGCGGCGAAAGTCGTCCTGACCTTGCCGAACAAAAACATTCTCTTTGTCCCCGACCGCAATCTCGCGAATCACGTCGCCGCGCAGGTGCCGGAGAAAAACATCATCCCGTGGGACGGCTTCTGCTATGTCCACCAGCAGATCACGCCGGAGGAGATTTCACGCATCCGCAGGAACGACCCTGAGCTCGAGATTCTCGTACACCCCGAGTGTCGTCCCGACGTCGCCGCGCTCGCCGACGCGGTGCTCTCGACCTCGGGGATGGTTCGCTGGGCCAAAGAGCGGCCTGCGTCGCGATTTCTCGTCGTCACCGAGTGCGGGCTGTCGGACAGGCTCGCGATGGAGGTTCCCGACAAGCAGTTCGTCAAAGGCTGCAAGCTGTGCACCTTCATGAAAGTGACGACGCTCGAGGACGTGCGCGACGCGCTGCGAGACATGAAGTACGAGATCGAAGTCCCCGAGGAGATCCGCGTCCCTGCCGAGCGCGCGCTGCGGCGCATGTTCGAAGCGACGAAGTGAGCGCGCGTGCCGCCGACATGGAGAGGCGTTCTTTTCCTGAATCCACGAGCTGGCTCGTTCAGCGCCGCGGATGAATCTGATCTGCGGACGCTGGCGTACGAGAACGGACTACGCGTCGTCGAAGTGACGCCCGGGCTCGATGTGCGCGCGATCGTTCACGAGTCGCTCGAGAGCCGTCTGCGCGAATTCGTCGTCGCGGGCGGAGATGGGAGCATTCATCACGTCGCCCAGGCGCTCGCAGGAACCGAGGGCGTTCTCGGCGTGCTGCCGATCGGAACGGTGAACCACACCGCACGCGATCTCCTGCTCCCGGTGAACTGGCGCGAGGCGTTCGACGTCGCGATTCACGGGAAGATCCGGCAGATCGACGCTGGAAGGATCAACGGGATCTACTTTCTCAACAGCGTGATGATCGGAATCTATCCGGCCATCACTGAGTATCGTGAGCGATTCCGGAGCACTCACAGCAAATGGCGCGCGTACCTGCTCGCGGCGCGGCTCGCGCTGCGGCAGTTCCGGCACGTGACGTTGGTCTGCGAGATGAAGGATCGCGTCGAGACCATCAAGACTCACATGTTCGTCGTGTCGATCAACGCCTACGACCTCTCGCAGGCGGGCGTCGTTGCATTGAAGACCTCGTTCGAGGATGGCCGGCTGACGATCTACTCGCTCAGGTTCCGCAATCGCTTCGAGTTCGTGCGCGCTGCCGCGAAGTTCTTCCGCGGAAAGCTCGCCGAGGTCGAAGGATTTCGCAGCATCCGGACTCCCGCGGTGCGAATCGACTTCGCAAGACCGAAGCTCCGCGTCAGCATCGACGGCGAAGTGTCCGAGATGAAGCCGCCGCTGCAGATCGTCGCCGTGCCCTCGATTCTGCTCGTGAGAGCCCCGTAAGCCGAGTCACGCGCAGCGCGTCGAAAACCGCCGGCCTGAGAGCCGACGCCACATCGCCCGCGAATGCTGCCACGAGCC
>JAENWF010000212.1 GCA_016650215.1 Thermoanaerobaculia bacterium | reverse complement strand
CGACGCGGACGTCGCCGGTGATCGCGGACAGAGTCTTGCGCGATGCCACGCCGAGGATTTCCACGATCTCCGGTTCCGCGCCGGTGGGGAGGCGCCAGGTGAGCGGCAGGCGTTCGGGACGGCGGGCGCGGTCGGTTTCGATGGCCCGGCGGAGTGAGGCCACCTCGCGTCCGGCCAGACGCAGCGTCTGCTCGAGATAGACGTAGGTGCCGAGAACGCGCTGGTCATACGGCTTGAGCGAGTGATTCTCGACGAGTACGGTCGCGACATTCCGAACGTCGCCGTAGCCGGTCGAGAGACGTGCGCCCGAGTTGCCAAGGCCGATTCCGTTCGCCGGATTCTGATTGTCGACGGGGAAGACGAGCTGGCCGGGGATGTGTCCCGCCGCGCGCAGCGATTTGTCGAACGCGGGGCGAAGCGTGCTGTCGAGCCATCGGACGATCTGCGGCGAGAAGCCGGTGCTGTCGTTCCAGCCGAACGTGATGTCGTACTGATAGTCGGCGCCGTCGGTCACGTGAAGGTCGATATAGAGATCGGGTTGCCAGCGATCGAGCACGCGGACGACCGCGCGCATCTCTTCGGTGTCGAGCTTCGTGTAGTCGCGATTGAGGTTGAGATTGCGCGCGTTGGTGCGCCACCCCATGATCTCGGGCCCGCGCTGATTCATCCGCGTGAACCGCGACCTGCGCTCGTGTCCGTCGACGTTGAGGATCGGGATGAAGAGAAAGTTCGCGCGATCGAGCAGATCGCGGCGTCGCCCGCGCGCGGTCATGTCGCGCAGCAGCATCAGTCCTGCATCTTTCCCGTCGATCTCGCCCGCGTGAATCCCCCCGTGCGCAAAAAGAATCGGCTTCGCGCTGCGGCGCAGCGCTTCGGGAGTGAACGCGCGCTCTTTCGACGCGATGACCATCCAGATGTCGCGTCCCTCGGGGCTCTTCGCGAGCGAGATCATCTGCATTTCCGGCGACGCCGCATCGAGCTTCTTCAGCCACGCGACGGTTTCGTCGTACGAAGGTGAGAAACGGAACGCGCTCGTCTCCGCAGGCGTGATCCACGGATCGTCCTTTGTCGCGATGAGGTTGCGGCTCTCGCCCGACCATGACATGGCAGGAGGAAGGATCGTGGCGGGATCGAGCTCATCGGCGACGGCCGGAAGCGTTGCGAACAGTAAGCAGAAGATCAGTCGCGTGCGCATCCAGTCATTGTAAGTTCGAGTTCGCTTCTCCTAGTGCCCCGCGTACCAGTCGTATCCGCGCTCGGCCCAGAAATCGGCAGGACGGGACGCCGAGTAGCGAAGAACGCCGATCCTCTTGATGTTCTTGATCCCGTACTTCACCGGGATCGCCAGGCGCAGTGGCGCGCCGTGATGCCAGTTCAGCGGCTGATCGTTCATCTCGTAGGCGAGCAGCGTCTGCGGATGAAGCGCGCTCGCCATGTCGAGGCCGACGTAGTAGCCACGGCCCGGGGTCTCCAGCGCGATGAACTCCGCGGCATTCGCGGGCGGGAACCTCAGCGCGAAGTCGGAGAGGCGCGCGCCGGTCCACTTCACGATCGTGGACCATCCTTCGATGCAGCGCAGCTCGGTGATCATCTCGACGCGCGGCATGCTCTTGATCTCGTCGAGCGTCAGCGACACGGGCGCTGCGGCTCCTTCGATGGTCAAACGCCATTGCGCCATGTCGGCGTTCTCGGCGAGGCCGAGGTGGCCGTTGATGCGAGGACGTGTGCGTTGAGATGGCTTGAATTCGGGGCTGAGGCGTTTCGGGCTGAACCAGGCGCTGGCGAGACTCTCGTTCGCTTCGAGCACGCGCCGCAAAGGCCAGGGAGCTCCGTCGATTCGCGCACGGCTGCGCAGCCACTTCCATCCGCCGAAGGCGGCCGCGGCGGCAACCGCTGCGGTCACGAATCCGCGGCGTGTCAGTCGCGCGAGTCTCCTGTCGAAGTCGTCACTCATGTAAGTCGCTCCGCACTTCGTAGCCGATGATCATCGCGCGGAAGTTGTTCCATCCGGCGCGGATGACCTGCGCGATGTGAATCATGAAGAAGGCTACGTACCCGACCGTGAGCCAGAAATGGAGGAAGCGTGCCATCGGATAGCCGCCGAACAGCGCGACGAGCCATGCCACCTGCACCGGTTTGTAGATTGCGAGGCCTGTGAGAAGCGAACCGGCGCCCATCACGATCACGCTCGTGTACGCGATCTGCTGCGCGCCGTTGAATTTTCGCCGAGGGGGCGCATAGCGTCTGATTCGCAGGTCGTGCAGCACGACATGCACCGCCTCGGCGAACGAGCGGCGATTCGGAACGAGCTCGCGCCATTCGCCGGAGACGATCGTGTAGACGACGTAGAGCACGCCGTTCACCGTGAAGAGCCACATGAAGAAGAAATGCAGCGCCATTCCATCCGCGAGGCGGTTGTTCACGCCCAGCTTCTTCCACGTCTCCTGCGCGAGCGTCATCTTCGCAAGCGTGAAATCGCCGATGCCGAGGCGATAGATCGGGTAGGCCCAGTAGATGAGGATCCCGCTCCAGATCATCAGGGCAAGCAGCGGGAAGTTGATCCAGTGAAACCAGCGGATCGCGAGCGGATGCTTTCGGACGAGCTCCTTCATCGGCGTTCCCCGGGACATGATCTCACTTGCGGTGTACGGTCCTGGATAGATAGCTTCGAATGTGATCGTGCGTGGAAGAGGCGCACCAGATCTCGACCGACTCTCTGTCTGCATTCTCGAACTGGCGCGTACGCTCGATCACCGGCGTACGAAGCTGACGCTTCACGATGCGGAAGGACGCGCTCGGAATTGCGGCCAGAGTGGTCGCGATCGTATTCGCGCGATCGATGAGCTGCGGCGGCTCCGCGATCTCGTCGATGACCCCTTTCGCCAGCGCTTCGTCGGGCAGCACAGTCTTGCCGAGGTAGACCAGCTCTTCGATGTGCTCGTTCGGCCATGCGAAGCGCAGAGTCTCGAGCGCGATCGCAGGGAAGGGGACACCGACGAGCAGCTCCGGCGCGCCGATGCGTCCGTTGCCGGCGGCCATGATGCGATAGTCGGCAGCGGCCGTGAGAATGCAGCCGCCTGCGATCGCGTGGCCATTCACCGCGGCGACCACGGGAATCGGGAGCGTGAAGAGTGTCTCGAGCATCCGTGTCAGCGCCGGGATGAAGCGGCGGACGTACGGCTCGCCTTCATTGGTGAGCCGGAAGAGATCGACGCCGGCGGAGAAGATGGAGCCGGTGCCGGTCAGAATCAGCGCGCGGGCGTTTGCGGCGCCGGCGAGTTGCGCGTCCAACGCCTCCATGAGCTCGAGGTCGAAGACGCTCGCTTTTCCATGGGCGAGTCTGAGTGTGAGGATCCCGTCACGGTCGCTGCGCTCGATCATAGGAGATGAGAATATCGCGAGGGGACGAAAGACCGCCGGCTTGAGAGCCGGCGCCACATCAAGCATGGCTCATGGTTAGCATCCGAGCGCGATGTGGCGCCGGCTCTCAAGCCGGCGGCTTTTCGT
>JAENWF010000211.1 GCA_016650215.1 Thermoanaerobaculia bacterium | reverse complement strand
GCGATTACGGATCTTGCAACGAACAATGCATGCCGTGGCGCCGGCTTCAGCGGGCGGCCTTGCGTTCTCCTGTGTTCTGATCTCTGGATGAAACCCGCTGGATACTCCGGTACGCCGCTGTCAAAAAAACTCGGCATCGCCGAGGGGTCGAAGATGCTGGTGAAAAATGCGCCAGACGACTACGTGCGGCTGCTCGAGCCACTACCGCCAAATGTCGGATTCGCGAAGAAGATCAGCAAAGAGATCGACATCATTCACCTCTTCACCGATCGAAAAGCCGCCCTGAAGTCAGAGCTCGAGAGTTTGCGCAAGACCATCAGACCTGACGCGGTGATCTGGGTTTCATGGCCCAAGCGCGCGTCGAAGCTGCCGACCGACATCACGGAGGACACGATCCGCGAAGTCGCACTCCCCCTCGGTCTCGTCGATGTCAAAGTCTGCGCCGTGAGCGAGGTCTGGTCGGGATTGAAGCTCGTCATCCGCAAGGAACTTCGGTAACCCTCGAGGCGAACTGCTACCGTGGGTTCGATCCGCATGCGTCGAGCGCTTGTCTGGTCCGGACTCATCGTTCTCGTCGGACTTGGCGTCATCTCCGCGGTTGTCCGTGTTCTCGCGATCGCGAAGGTCAAATCCGTGACGGACGCTCGACTCGTGGCCGCGGCGACCATGCTCCCGGACTACGCCGCGGAGATCCCGATGATCGAGCAGGGCTTCGCAGACAACCCGAGTGTCACGCTCATTCACGTCACCACCGGCGGTCTTTTTCTGATGCTGGGGCTGCTGCAGTTCTCACCTTCGATCAGGAATCGTCATCGGCAGTTTCACCGTTGGTCGGGACGATTCCTCGTGGGGCTCGCCTATCTCTCAGGCGTCGCCGGTATCTGGCTCGGCGTCGTCGCGCCCTACTCACCGACCGAACGCGCGCCGACGGCTATGGCCGGCGTGATGTTTCTCATCACACCGATCATTGCAGTGACCTCAGTTCGGCGCGGTAATCTCGCGCGCCATCGCGAATGGATGATCCGCTTCTTCGCCGTGGGTGTAGGCATTGTGGTGATTCGAATCGTCGGTCCATTCATCATCTGGTTCATGAGCCCGACGCCCTTTCGGGACATTGTCGGTCTCACGTTCTGGGCTGGCTGGATCATTTCGGTTTTGGTCGCCGAAGTCTGGATCCGGCGGACGCGGGCGAGACAACTCCGCTAAGGCGTGACGACGCCGCGGATCGCGGCGACGGCGGCGGCCGTCGTGGTTCCCGGCAGGAAAATCTCGCGGATGCCAAGGGCTTTGAGCTTCGCGATGTCCTGCTCCGGGATGATCCCGCCGGCAAACACTGCGATGTCGTCGGCGCCTTCTTCCTTCAGCAGCCGCATGACTTCGGGGAGAAGCACGTTGTGTGCGCCGGAGAGAATCGAGAGGCCGATCGCGTCGACGTCTTCCTGCACGGCTGCGGCGACGATCTGCTCGGGGGTCTGTCGCAGACCGGTGTAGATCACTTCCATCCCGGCATCGCGCAGCGCACGCGCGATGATCTTCGCACCGCGGTCGTGTCCATCGAGTCCCGGCTTCGCGATCAGGACCCGGATCTTCTTCTCGGTCATGGCTGGCTCTCCGGCGCGTGCGGGATCGTGTCGCGGAAAATCGAGAGGATCACGATGTCGTGGTACGCACCCTCGCGGAAGAACTCGCGTGCGAGTTTTCCTTCCTGAACGAATCCGCGGCTGAGCAGCACGTGCTTCGCCCGCTCGTTATAGTCGAAAACGTGGATGCGAAGCTTCTGGAGGTTCATCTCGTCGAACGCAAAACGAACCAGCGTGTGGATCGCGTCGCTGCCGAAGCCGCGGTTCCACGCCCCCGGCTCGCCGATGAAGAGGCCGAACGATGCGGTGCGCGATACCCAGTCGATCTCATCGATCGACGCGTTACCGATGTGAGCGCGGTCGTCTTTCCGCTCGATCGCGAAGTGCCTCTCGGTCGGGCTCGGAACCATCGCCCGCTCGAGCCACTCCGCCTCGTTCGAGAACGCGATCGGATAACGCGACTTCAGCGTCCGGACGATCGACGGATCGTTCATCCACCTGTAGCAGCGCTCCGCATCCTCCCGCTCGAAGGCGCGGAGGATCACATGCTCCCCCGCAATCATGAAGCGCCGCCGCCCATCGCGCGGCTCCGGCGCCAGATCTCGTTCGGTTCGCATTCGCGGGGCGGATTATACGGAGGACTGAGGACTGAGTGCTGAGGACTGAGTAAAAGCCGGTTCTAACTCAGTCCTCAGTCCTCAGTCCTCAGTCCTTCCCCCGGCAGGCTTGTTGCTAGGTCCGCGACCGTGCATCTAAAGGGAATCCTTCTCGACATCGACGGGACTTTGATCGACTCCAACGACATTCATACGCGCTGCTGGGTCGAAGCCTTCGAGCATTTCGACAAGAAGATCGCGTTCGATGTCATGCGCCATCAGATGGGAAAAGGGGGCGACCTGATCGTGCCCGATCTGTTGAATGCGCGCGAGATGCGGTCGTTCGGTGAGAAGCTCAACAAGTATCGCGGCGAGCTTTTCAAGAAGAAGTACATGCACACGGTCAAGCCATTTCCGCGCATCCGTGAGCAACTCGAAACGTTGCGCACGCGCGGGATCAAGCTCGCGCTCGCCTCGTCCGCGAACCCTGATGAGGTGGAGTACTATACCGGCCTCCTCGCGATCGGAGATCTGCTCGGCGGATCGACATCGAAGGAGGATGCGAAGTTCTCGAAACCGTCCCCGGAGATTTTCGAAGCGGCACTCGAGGCACTCGGCACCGATGCGGGGCGCACGCTCGTCGTCGGTGATACGCCATACGACATTCTGGCGGCGCATCGCGCGGCGCTGCCGGTCGCCGCGGTAATGTGCGGCGGTTTCGAGCGCGAGTTGTTGTCGAAGGCTGAATTCCTCTTCGCAAACGTCGAAGAGATGGTGAGAGAGATCGACGTCGTTGATGAGTACTTCAAAAAATGAGGGCGGGACGGGAGCGGCGGCGGTTCATCGCCGCGCGATCATCGTCGACGGTCACTGCGACACCCCCTATCGTCTCTTTCGCCACGACCTCCATCTCGAAGAGCACGACGTCACGGCGCAGCTCGATCTGAAGACGCTCGAGCAGAGCGGCATCACGGCGAGCTTCTTCGCCGCGTATGTGCCGCCCGCCTACGCGGGACGAGGCGCTGCGGCGTTCGCGTATCGCCTCATCGATCTGATCCACGCCGAGGCCGATCGGATGCCGGAGACACTCCGCTTCGTCACTGACGCGGCGGGGATCCGGCAGACGAAACGCGACGGCAAGATCGCGCTGATGATCGGCGTCGAGGGTGGCCACGCGATTGAAGACTCGCTCGACATTCTTCGCGACTTCTACGCGCGCGGTGTCCGCTACATGACACTCACGCACGTCAATACCAACAACTGGTGCGACTCCTCGGGCGACGCGAAGCGGCACGGGGGCCTGACCCCGTTCGGCCGCGATGTCGTCCGCACGATGAACGACCTCGGCATGATCGTTGACATCTCGCATGTCTCCGACGACGCGTATGCCCACGTGATCGAGACGACGCGCGTACCGGTGGTCGCGACGCACTCTTCGTGCCGTGCGCTCTGCCGTCATCCCCGGAACATGACCGACGACATGCTGCGCGACCTCGCGAAAAACGGCGGCGTCTGCATGATCAATTTCTTCTCGGCGTTCGTGAATGACGAAGTCGCACAGGTGATCATGAAAGCCGGCAAGCGCCCACGCGACGACAAGAAAAAGGATCCCGGCGGAAGCGAAGAGATGCCTGACGATCGCACCGACTGGGATGCCTATCTGAAGTGGTTCCAGACCCTCGGCTCCCCCATCGCGAAGTTCGACGACGTGATCGATCACATCATCCACGCGGCGACCGTCGCCGGCATCGACCACGTCGGCATCGGAAGTGATTTCGACGGCGTCCCTTCACTGCCGGACGGACTTCAGACTGCGGCGGCCCTCCCCGAAATCACCGAGCGCCTCATGCAGCGCGGCCTGTCGGAATCAGACGTGACGAAAATCCTCGGCGGCAACTTCCTGCGCGCATTCGAGACGATCGAGCAAGGTCGCAAAGCGTAACGCTATGGCTCCTGGTGTGGCGCACCGAAGAGGAGTATGTCGCGTGGGCGCGACGCTACATCCTCTTTCACAACAAGAAACACCCGAGTGCGATGGGGCCCGAGGAGATCAACGCATTCCTGACGCACCTTGCGGTCGAAAAGAACGTGGCGGCGTCGACACAGAACCAGGCGTTGAGCGCGATCCTCTTTCTCTACAAGGAAGTGTTGCAGGAAAACGTCGGGTGGATCACGGACCTGGTGCGGGCGACGAAGCCGAAGCGGCTACCCGTGGTGTTCGCGCGTGAGGAAGTCGCGCGGCTGCTCGGGAGGATGACAGGAGTCGATCGTCTGGTCGCCGAGCTTCTGTACGGAAGCGGACTGCGCGTCATCGAGGCGGTGCGGCTGCGCGTCTGGGAGTTGCGCTGGCAGCCCTAGCTCTGAAGGCTATCCGTTAGTCCCGTTTGAAATACGACTGCGGACACCTCCCGCGCGCGTGGACGTCGTTCTACACACGAGCAGTGGAGAACAACTCCTCTCGCTACTTTGTCGCCGGCCACCCTCATGCAGTTCAGTGAGCTGAATCGACAGAGTTGCGGTGTACTCGGAATCACTCACGCCAATATCAGGGTCTGACCCGATGGTTCGATGACAGGCGCGTATGATCCGTCGGCGCGGTCTGACGACCGCCAGAGGGGGAAAGCGAATGATTCGTTTCAAGAAGATGTCGTGGCTTGGGGTCGGAGTCGTCGCGTTGCTCGGCTCATTGACAGGTTCTGCGCATGCAGCCTCACCCGCCCGTGCGGATGAAGCCGCGATCCGCGCACAAACCACAAGCTGGGGAAAAGCGTATAACGGCGGCGACCCGAAAGGGGTGGCCGCGCTGTACGCCGAAGACGCACTGCTACTTGCACCGGGCGCCTCCGGCGTGACTGGCCGGGCGGCGATTCTGGAGTTTTTCACCAGGGACATCGCCGGATCAAAGGCGGCCGGGGCTGTCTTTGTTCTCCATTCGAAAACCGATGTCGGCGTCTCGGGCAACATGGGGTGGGAATCGGGTACGTATGAG
>JAENWF010000210.1 GCA_016650215.1 Thermoanaerobaculia bacterium | reverse complement strand
TATCCGGGGCCGCTCCTGTCATCTCACTATCGCAATCGGTATGCCGCGCGTGCCATGAAGGTCAAGTTGTTGATGATGCACGGGTAAGACGAATTCGCGGCATTTCCCGGAGGCAGATCGCTGCGGTGATTCTCGACACTGCTGATGTGTTTTGCAGCTCTTCTTCAATCCTGAGCTCGGAAATGGCGCGAGGCGCCATGAGATACGTGATGAACTCAGAGGGATACGAAAAGCCGCCGGCTGAAGCCGGCGCCACGTCACGCATGGCTCGTGGCAGCCTTCGCGAGCGATGTGGCGCCGGCTCTCAAGCCGGCGGCTTTCCGTCCTCTGTTGCCCTGATCGCAGGAGTCGGTTCGTTAGAGGCTCGGGAATGGCGCGAGGCGCGATGGGAGGAGACGTGATGAACTCAAAAGGGAACGAAAAGCCGCCGGCTTGAGAGCCGGCGCCACCATGGCTTGTGGCAGCATTCGCGAGCGACGTGGCGCCGGCTTCAGCCGGCGGCTTTCCGTCTCTGTTGCCCCTGATCGCAGGAGTCGATGCACGAGGTTCCTGCCTTGATGGTCCCAGACTGGATCAGCTGACCCTTCGCTGCGCTCAGGGTTGGATTGTTTTGATTCTCAGGACGCGTCAATCGACGCGCGAGGCTCCACGGCACCACGCACACAGCGCGTGCCCCTTCACATCGAGCCATTCGACGGCGTGGGCGGCGGCCATGACGCAGTTGTAGTCGTCGCAGTGGGTGAGACCGCGGGTGTGGCCAATCTCGTGGATCGCGGTCTTGGAGAGGCGTTCGGCGAGCAGCGAGTCGTCGGGCTCGAGTCCGTAAAGAGCCTGATGCATCCGGTGATACGAGACGACCGCACACGATCCACTCAGCTGCGCCTCGCCGAAAACGTAGGTGAGGATCGGGATGAAGAGATCGACGGGGGTGATGCCGACAACGATTTCTCCGCGCCCGTAGAAGCTCTTGAGCTGTTCCAGGATGGTGGTGGAGTGGTACTGGTTCCGTTCCGGATGAAACGCGAACGCCGGATCGAGCGAGCGCGGGGAGATCGTGCATGGGGCGCGGAGCTCGCGCATCACCGCCGCGCGCACGGCGTGAAGGAGGGGCCGCTCGATCTCGCCGAGCGGCACCAGGACGACGGGTCTCATCTCACTTCGGCCGGCGACCGGTTCCAGCCGTACTTGCGCAGCTTGTTGTGCAGGGTCGCGCGGTCGATCTTCAGCACTTCCGCGGCGCGGGTCTGGTTGTAGGCGCACTCGTCGAGTACACGCAGGACGTGTGCCTTCTCGATCTCATCGAGTGCTCGCCCGGAGACTGCGCCGGGCGCGTTCATCCTCAAGCCGAAATCTTCTTCCTCGAGCTGAGGCTCGCGGGCGACCACCATGGCGCGTTCGACGGCGTTCTCGAGCTCGCGGATGTTTCCCGGCCACTCGTACTGCTGCAGCATCGCCATCGCGGCCGGTGCGACCCGCGTGATCTTGCGGTTCATCGAGGCGGCGAACTTGATGACGAAGTGGTTGACGAGCAGCGGGATATCCTCGCGCCGCGCGCGGAGGGCCGGCAGGTCGATGCGAAAGACGTTCAGGCGATAGTAGAGATCAGGACGGAAGTGTCCTTCACGGATCAGCTCCGGAAGGTCCTTGTTCGTCGCCGCGACGCAGCGGAAATCGACGTGGATCGGCTGGTGACCGCCGACGCGCGTCACCTCGCGCTCCTGCAGCACGCGGAGAAGATCGGTCTGGGTCCTGAGGGTGACGTCGCCCAGCTCATCGAGAAAGACCGTCCCGCCTTCGGCGATCTCGAATTTCCCCTTTTTCCGATACTGGGCGCCGGTGAACGCCCCCTTTTCATGGCCGAACAGTTCGCTCTCGAGCAGCGTTTCCGTCAGCGCGCCGCAATGAATCGAGACCATCGGATGAAACCGCCGCTGGCTTCCGGCGTGGATCGCGCGAGCGACGAGCTCCTTTCCGGTTCCGCTTTCGCCGGTGATGAGCACCGTCGCGTCGGTTGGCGCGACGGTCTCGATCGCGTGATAGACCTTCTGGATCGCGGCGCTTTGTCCGACGATCTGGGAGGGACGCACCGAGGCGGAGGCGACGACTTCCTTGAGGCGGACATTCTCATCCGTAGTCCGTTTGTGCGAGAGCGCGTTTGAGATGAGGTGCGCGACGTCGTCAGGATCGAGCGGCTTCGTGATGTAGTCGTATGCGCCATTCTTGAGTGCCGCGACGGCCGTATCAACAGTCGCGTAGCCGGTCATCATGATCACGATGAGGTCGGGATCGATCTCCTTCATGCGGCGCTGCAGCTCGATGCCATCGGTTCCCCGCATCCGGATGTCGACGAGCGCGAGATCCCACTTCTGATCGGCGAGGCGCGTCAGCGCGTCGTTCGCCCCCTCGGCCGTCGCGACGAGGTAACCGTCATCGCGAAACCAGTGGCAGAGTGAATCGCGCACGCTCGGCTCGTCATCGACGATGAGAATACGTCCCTTGCTGTTCATCAGAAGACCTCCGCGACGCGGGCGCCTTGAAGCGTGCCCGGATCTTTTTCTGCCGCCATCGCAAGCTCGCTCGATGGCAACGTGATGGTGAATGTGGTGCCGCTGCCGGGCTCCGACTCGACGCCGATCACGCCGTTGTGGCGCTCGACGATGCTGCGGCTGATCGCGAGACCGAGTCCTACACCCTTTCCTTCTTCCTTCGTCGTGACGAAGGGATCGAACAGTCGGGGCAGCAGCGCCGGCGGGATACCGACTCCGTCATCCTGAACGTGGATGACGACGCTTTGCCCGCCCGTGCCGGATTCAGTCGTGATACGCAGGTTTCCGTCGCCCGGCATCGCTTCGATCGCGTTCATCACGAGTGCGAGCAGCAGTTGCTCGAGGTGTCCCGCGTCGCCGCGCACCGGGGGCAGATCCTTCGCGAGGTCGATGTCGGCGGCAATGTTTCCCAGATCGAGCTTGTGCTGGACGAGCTTGACGCACTGCCGCACCACGCTGTTGATGTCGACATTGGCGATGTTCATCGGAGCGGCGCGGGCAAATGTGAGCAGGTTGCGGACGATGTCGCCGCAGCGCCGGCTCTCCGACTCGATCAGAGCGAGCGCGTCGACCATCTCTTCCGATTTCGCGGCGAGGTCGTCGCCACGCTCGACCCATTTACGCAGCAGCTTCGAGTACGTCAGGATCCCTGAGAGCGGGTTGTTGATCTCGTGCGCGACGACCGCCGCGAGCTTGCCGAGCGACGTGAGCTTCTCGGCGTGGATCATCTGCTCGTGTGCGGATTGCAGCTCCGCCGTCTTCCGCTGCACGCGCTCTTCCAGTGTGCGGTTCGCGAATTGAATCTGAGCCTGCGCGTCGTGCAGCTGCGAGCTCATCCGGTTGAACGACGTCGCGAGCGCGCCGAGCTCGTCCGCGGATGAAGCCGGAATCTGCGTTCCGAGCTCTCCGCGGCCGAGCCTCTCGGTGCCGTCGCGCAGCGTCCGCACGGGACGGTGCACGAAGCGCCAGACGAAGACGCCGGTCGCCAGAAGCGTCAGTGCGATCGCAGCAGCGCTGTAGAAGAAGAACTGCCACGACGCGGCACGCACGTCCGCGTCCGCGGTGGAGAGTGACATGTTCGTGTCGAGCAGGCCCAGGACATCTTGTGTGGCGGGATGAGCGTGGCAGGCTGCATTCGAGCATGAAGGCGCGTTGAAAATCGGCGTCGAGATGCCGAGGACTCGCTCGCCGGCGCGCCGGTAGATTCGTGTTCCCGCGTCCGGCATCAGCGCGAGAGGAACGACGTGCCCGATCTCGGGCAACGAAGTCGAGAAGCCGACACGCCCCTCCGCGTTGTAGACGCGCAGTCCGTTGATCGTTGGCTGCTCGTCGATGGTCTGGATCATCTGCTGCAGCGCCGGACGGTCGTTGCGCAGCATGTAGTAGGCCGCGCTGCGGCGAATGACATCATTCATCCGCCGTGCGGAAGCGATGGTGGACCTCTCGAGATGCTTCCGATGCAACCGCACGTTCGCGTATCCGAGGAACCCGAGGTTCAGAAGCAGGACGAGGAAGACGACGGTGAAGAGCTTCGCCCCGACGCTTTGGGTGAGGCGGCGGATGGACGCCGCCGCGCGTGATGTTCGCTCGGCGGCGTTCATGATTACCTCGCAGGCAGCGGAATCGCGTGAATAGGAGCGACTTCCGCTTCACTCTTCTTCGGCTCCGGGTACCCGTGTGTGAAGATCGGCAGGTACTTCACCGCCAGGGTGAAGAGCATGATCCCGACGCCGACGATGCTCATCGTGACGGCGATCTCGCTCCACTTCGGAATGTAGCGGACGCCCGAGGCGCGTTCCATCCCCGTCACGGCGATGTTGAGCCGGTTCATCACGAATCCGAGTACGACGAAGATCGAGACGAGGTAGAGACTGATGGGGTTCTGCCGGATCTTCGGAATCGCGAGAAGCGTGATCGGCACGAGAAGCGCCAGTCCGATCTCGACCCAGAAGAAGGTCGCCTCGTAGTTCTGCATGAAGGCGTACTTGATGTTTCCTGTGCTGATGAGGTTCTGGAAGCGGACGACTGCAAAGAGAATCAGCGTCACCAGCAGACCGCGGCCGAGGCCGCGGACCAGCGGCGCCTCGAGCGCGTGATCGAAATGGCGCGCCGACATCGTCGACTCGAAGATCGTCATCGCCATGCCGACCGCGATGGCCGAGATGTAGAAGAGCACCGGCAGCGCCGTTGTGTACCACAGCGGATAGAGCTTGTTCGGTACGATGAGATAAAGGCTGCCGAGCGACGACTGATGCAGCGTCGACAGGATCACGCCGAGGATGAAGACCGGCACGGAGATCATCCGGATGATGCGCATCGGTTTTTCCATGCGCAGCCTCTCGAACACGATCGGCAGGAACTCGAGCGTGAGCACGGTCGTGTAGAGCATCACGCACCAGCCGACCTCGAACATCACCGATCGAGGCTGCCACGTGAACATCACGCGGAACACGTTCCACGGTTTCCCGAGGTCGAACATGAGCGCGCCGATGACGAGAAGGTAGCCGAGGAACGCGGTGAGCAGCGCAGGCCGCGCGATCGGTTTGTACTTTTTGATGTTGAGGATGTGGACCGCGGCCATGAGGGTGAAGCCGCCGGCGGCGAGCATGACGCCGCAGAGGATGTCGAATGCGATCCAGATGCCCCATGGGAACTCATCCCTGAGATTCGTCGAGGCGCCGAGACCGTGGAAGACGCGGATGTAGGTCGCCCATGCGCCGAAGAGCAGCGTGACGATGAACGCCCCGCGCCAGAAAGTGAGTTTTGGCAGTTTCGTGTTCATCACTTCTCCTGATCCTTCTTCTCGGAATCGGTGACATCGTCCCGGCGGTTGGTGATCCAGTACACGCCTCCGAGGAGTGCCCAGCCGACCGTCACGACTTCAGGCACATGAGAAAGCGCCTTGCCGGTGATCTTCGGAAGCGATTCGGGACCGAACGTCCGGAGACCGAACTGCTCGAACGGGACCGATGAGAGCATCAGAGTCGACGTTCCGCCGGCTTCCTTCTCGCCGTAGATGTGATTGACGTACTGCGTCGGATTCTCGCGGATCCGCTTTTGCGCTTCGAACAGAAGCTCGTCGCGCTCGCCGGTGATCGTTGCGCCTGTCGGACACACTTCGCTGCACGCGGTCTGCTTCCCTGCCGCGAGACGATCGACGCACATCGTGCACTTCTTGACTGTCGGGACCGCTTTGCTCCACTCGTACTTCGGAACGCCCCACGGACACGCCACCATGCAGTATCGGCAGCCCATGCACTTGCTGGCGTCGTAGACGACCGGACCGTCTTTGCTCTTCTCGAGTGCCTTGACCGGGCAGACCGAGACGCAGGTCGGATCGGCGCAGTGCATGCAGAGACGCCGCATGTACTTCTCATCGGCGTGTACGGCGACGTACGTGAATTTGGTCGCAGTCTGTTTCTTCAGATCCGCGTGTTGCTTGTCGTACGGCAGGCCGTTCTGTTCTGCGCAGGCGCCTTCACATAAGAGGCAGCCGATACAGAGCGTCGCGTCGTAGAGGATTCCCTTGGACATGGCTCGATCCTTTCTAACTACGGCTTCAACGATCGGATGTAAGTGGTGAGCGACTTGATCTGCTCCTGCGAGAGACCTTTCGTCGCATATGCGTGCGAGGGCTTCTTCGCAAGACCGCCTGCTGCGACGTTCTGTGTCAGCTCCTCATCGGTGAGTTTCTGCACATCGGGTGAGGCAAGATCGCGCAGTTTCAGCTTCTCCGCCGCGGGAGAGCGCGCGTTTCCGGCCTGTCCATGACAGAGAGAGCATTTCGTCTTGAAGAGGTCTGCGCCGTCATCCGCTGCGAATGCTGCTGGAACGAAAAAAGTGCAGGCAAGCGCGAGGACTGCTGCTGTGGTGTTTTTCATCGTTCACTCCTGTTGATGCATTTTTAAGCGCTCTGAGGGCGCGCGGCTGTGACAGGAGCGTCGGGACAAACGTGATGGATGACGCAGGTGTCTGTGCGTCGTGGGGGGGGAGGAGGAGTGCGGCGGGCGAGGACCGCCCGCCGCCACATCAGACTACGGTTATTTCTTGAGGCCGCGAACGAACTTCACGACCGACTTCGCCTGCTCGACATCGGCAACCTTCGACTTGTGAATGCCGTTGGTCGTCAGGAACTTCACGAGGTCGTCATCGCTCTGGTCCTGGACCTTGGCCGATGAGAGATCGACTTTGGCGCTCTTCTTACCATCAGCTCCGTGGCAGGAGACGCACTTGGACGTGAAAAGCGCCTCGTCAGCAAACGCGGCGAAGGGAACCATCAACATGCATACCGCAACAATCAGTGCAACTTTCTTCATGGGAAATCCTCCGATCCGGAGTGTCGCAATTCGTTGAATCGCAGGTATGTGATGCCGGGCACCCCTGTCGTGTGACGAAACCTGGGGTGCAGGAGTGCGTACAAACATCTCATGAGACTCACCGCACTCGTTTCTCTCGCTGCCCTTCTGACCGCCGGTTCCGCAGGCGCCGATATTTTCGGATGCTCACACTCTGCGCCCCGGCGACTGACGACGCCGGTTGCGGGTGTCACGAAGATTTTCGTCACCGCGCGCGCCGGTTCGTTGCGTGTGTCGGGCCGTTCAGGCATCGCCGATGTCGTTGCGAGCGGTACAGCCTGCGCATCTGACCTTGATTACCTCAAAGAGATTCAGCTCGAGGCGCGGCGCAAAGGATCGGAGCTTCACATCGAGGCGCTGATCCCTGAGCGGACGATGATCTTCGGCTGGTGGGAAGCGCGGCTGGACTTCGAGGTAGTGCTGCCGGCCGGTGTGCCGGTCAGCGTGACCGACGGCAGCGGAAGCGCGATCATCGAGGGTACCGGGGCGCTCGAGGTCACCGACGGCTCCGGCTCGCTGGAGATCCGCAACATCGGCGGCGCGCTGAGCGTGCTCGACGGATCGGGCGAGATCGACATCCGCGATGTAGCCGGCGACGTGACGCTCTCAGATGGATCGGGACAGATCTCGATCGACAAGGTCTCCGGTTCGGTGCGGATCACCGAAGACGGATCGGGGTCGATCGACATCCGCAACGTGCTGCGCAATGTGACCATCGACGACGACGGCTCCGGCAGCATCGACGTCGCCGACGTTCGCGGCGACTTCACGGTCGACACCGACGGCAGCGGCGGCATCGACCACGCGCGCGTTGGCGGCAAGGTGAAGGTCCCGGCTGGGAAATCCTGAGCGAAGCGAAGGATCTTCTGATCTAGCTTGGGACCAAC
>JAENWF010000209.1 GCA_016650215.1 Thermoanaerobaculia bacterium | reverse complement strand
GATAGATCTGCTCGACTTCCTCGACGGTGACATTCTGCGGCAGGTTGACGGTCTTCGAGATCGCGCCGGAGATAAATTTCTGCGCGGCGGCCATCATGCGGACGTGCCCCATCGGCTGGATGTAGCGCTTGCCGTACTTGCCGCACTTGTTGGCGCAGTCGAAGATCGGCAGGTGCTCGTCTTTCAGCATCGGCGCGCCTTCAATCGTCATTCGGCCGGATACGTGGTCATTGGCTTCCCCGATCTGCTTCATGTCGTAGCCGAGGCGACGCAGCGAGGTCGGGACCGTCTGGTTGACGATCTTGAGCATGCCGCCGCCGACGAGTTTCTTGTACTTCACGAGCGCTATGTCAGGCTCGATGCCGGTCGTGTCGCAATCCATCATGAACGCGATGGTGCCGGTCGGAGCGAGCACCGAGATCTGCGCATTCTTGAATCCATGCTGCTGGCCGAGGGCGTATGCCTCGTCCCACACCTTCGTCGCCGCTTCCGCCAGATCGACCGGCAGCGGGCGGGTGTTGATGCGATACGCAGCGCGGCGATGCTTGTCGATGACGCGGAGGAACGGCTCTTCGTTGATCGCGTAACCTTCGAACGGTCCGAGCTTCTCGGCGATGCGTGCCGATTGCGCGTATGACTCGCCCGAGAGGACCGAGGTCATCGCCGCGGCGAACTCGCGACCTTCCTCGCTGTCGTACGGGAGGCCGCGCGCCATGAGCAGCGCGCCGAGGTTCGCGTAGCCGATGCCCAGGGGGCGGAACGCGTGCGAGTTGCGCTCGATCGCCGGCGTCGGATACGACGCGAAGTCGACGGTGATCTCCTGCGCGGTGATGACGACGCGGAGCGCCGCGCGATAGGCGTCGACGTCGAAGCCGGTGGTCTCGGAGTAGAACTTCATCAGATTCAGCGACGCGAGGTTGCACGCCGAGTCGTCGAGGAACATGTACTCCGAGCAGGGGTTCGACGCGTTGATGCGCGCGGTGTTCGGGCACGGATGCCAGTCGTTGACGGTGGTGTCGAACTGCATGCCGGGATCGCCGCAGACCCACGCCGAGTCGGCCATCTTGCGCATGAGGTCGCGCGCCTTGTAGTTCGCCATCACGCGGTTCTTGTCGGTGACGGCGCGCGTCTGCCAGTCGCCGTCGCGCTCATACGCGCGCATGAAGTCGTCGGTGACGCGGACCGAGTGGTTCGCATTCTGGAACTGCACAGAGTCGTATGCACCACCAACCGCATTGAATGCGCCGTCGTACCCGGCCTCGATCAGAGCCCAGGCTTTTCTCTCTTCTTTCTCTTTCGACTCGATAAAGTCGACGACGTCGGGATGGTCGGCGTTGAGGATGACCATCTTTGCGGCGCGCCGCGTCTTGCCGCCGCTCTTGATGACGCCGGCGAACGAGTCGTATCCCTTCATGAAGGAGACGGGACCCGATGCGGTGCCGCCGCCCGCGAGGAGCTCTTTCGAGGAGCGGATGGCCGACAGATTCGATCCCGCCCCCGAGCCGTACTTAAACAGCATCCCCTCGGTGCGCGCCAGACCGAGGATCGAGTCCATCGTGTCCTGCACCGAGTTGATGAAGCATGCCGAGCACTGCGGGCGCGGCTCGACGCCGACGTTGAACCACACCGGCGAGTTGAACGCCGCCATCTGATACAGAAGGATGTGCGTCAGCTCGTCGCGGAACGTGTCGCCGTCCGCTTCGGAGGCGAAGTAGCCACCCTCGCGTCCCCACTGCGTCATCGTGCGGACGACGCGGCCGATGAGCTGGCGCACCGAGCTCTCGCGGTCGGGGGTGTCGAGATGTCCGCGGAAGTACTTGGAGACCACGACATTGGTCGCCATCTGCGACCAGAACTTTGGTATCTCGACATCTCTCTGCTCGAAGACCACCTCGCCGCGCTCATTCGTGATGACCGCCGCTCGGAGCTCCCACTCGCATGTGTCGTAGACGTCGACGCCAGCCGTCGTGAAGTAGCGCTGGACTTCGATCCCGCCGGTCGTTGTCTCCTTCCGGCCGGACTTGGGGTTCTTCGAAGCCGTTCGTGCCCGAAGAGTCTGGTTCGTTACATCGATTGAAGTCATTGTTCTTTTCCCTCGTTCACTGGAGACAAAAATAGGACGAGTGGTCAGCTCGTCCCATCTTGTTTCCTTTGACTCACCAGCTCTCGGCTCTCAGCTCGCAGCTCCCGGGAACCACCGCGCCGCTAAAGGGCGCCCCTGAGAGCTGGGATCTGAGAACCGAGAGCGTCATTTTCTTATCTCACCGAACGGACCACCGGACCAATGCTGGTATTGCTTGAGGCACCGACGTTTTGACCTTGACCGTTACCTGGTACTCGCGAATCTGGAGAGAAACGGTTCGCTGCGGGGAACGGGCGGCAAGACGAGACTGATGCTTCAAATCCTTCATGGTCCTCCCTCGCTTCACATTCACATATTTAGTGGTTGAGCCAAACTACGCCGGGCGAAAGGGGATGTCAAGCGGTGACCACAATATCTTGTGGTGCCCGTCGATCGGAACACAACATCGTGGGTAAGTATTCGCGAATCAGCGAGTTAGACCGCGCCGTTGATATAGCGTTCTCATGCATATTTCCACCGGTTCTCCGCTGGTTTCCAACAGGAAATCCGCAACGTTTTTCACAGGATTCTCCGCATGAATCCGCAGTTTTTCCACATCTTCTCCTCATCATTTGCACACCATTTCCATACAAGATTTACGCAGCAGTTTTCGTGGCGATTTTCGGAGGTTTTCCGAAACCCTGCGAACGCGGCAGCCGTGGAATCATGCGTGCTCCCGGCGAAGCTGCGGAAATCGCGCGATTCAGAGCTGGGAGGACGTTTTCCGCACGCGATCAGTAGTCACCCGTCGCTCCCGCCCCTCCGAACCCACCATCGCCTTGTGCACGGGTTTCGGGCACTTCGGCAATCGCGATCTTCGGCTGCAGGGCGAGCGTTGCGGCAATCTGCAACTCTTCATCGAGCATCGTGAAGCCCGACGGCGTCGTAACGAAGCCTCGGGTGTTGCTCCGGAGCATGCGTAGAACGATCGCGGATGCGGCGAGAAGCACGATGCCGAGCGCGAGAAGCTGCCACTCGAGCGCGAACGGTTTGATCTCCTGATATCTGATGAGCGCGACGGTCGCAGTCACGATCGTGGCGAGAAACGGCGCGTGATGCTTCATCACTATGCCGGCCGCGATGAGCGTGATCGTCAACGCCGCGTAGATCGCGACGAAGATCTCCGTCGGAACTCCGTGACCGCTAGCGAAGTACTGACTGCTCCAGATCGCCGGCGCGATGGGCGCCGTGATGAGCACGAGCGTGACGAAGCGTTCGACCGACGGTCGCTGCCATTCTCTCGTCAGTGCCCCGAGCGCGATCAACGTCGCAAGGACCGCAAGCGCGAATAACGCTTTGCGGTCACCGACCGTCCCAAAGTATGCGAGGACGAGAAAGACCGCGAGCGCGCCAAAGTACGCCTGGCGCAACCGTATGCCCGCGATGAGCGCCGCCGCGGCGAAGAGCAGAATGACTTCCTCGCTCCCCTCCCCCGGCAGCGCGGTGATCAGAGCGAAGAGGCTTCCAATCCAGAGCGCCGACTCGATTCCCGTGCCGAAGAATCGATGCCTGCTAATCAGATACTCCGCCGCAGCGAGCCCGATGATCCCGGTGAAGAGACCCGCTTCGAGATCAAGCATGTGCCAGAACCCGTACAGCGCTCCGAGCGCGACACACGTCAGGCCGAAAAACACAATCGACGCGAGCATGCCGTTCTGCTTCCACTGAATCGGCAACCCGACTTCCGCCCGCCGCTCTTCGGCGGCAGTCATTTGAGCCTCTTGAAGCGCGCGTGAATCACGATCAGTCCGACGATGGCGGCGATCGTGGAGATCACGAGGTAGAAAAAGACGAGCGCCTCTTCGTGCTTCAGGACATCAACGATCACCGCATCGACGGCGATTACCGCATAGACGTACGCATACAGAACGAAGAGCTCATGCTTTCGTCTGAAGCCGTAGACAATGACCGCCGCGGCGATCGCCAGAGTGATGAGCGCGCCGATGAGACGCGTGTCGTCATCGAACGTCAGATCGAGCGCGCCGAAGAAGGCCAGGTTCGCCGCGAAGTGCTCGAGCGTCCTGGTGAATGATGAGTCGCGATCGAGCGCGCGCCACACCAGCACCACCGCCGCGGCCGCGAACAGCGAAAGCCACTTCTCACCTTCGATCTCGAATCCGAGCCATGTCGCCATCGCCGCGAGCGAGAGCGACAGCACCGCACGGGAACGGAACGCGTAAGCAGCGGCGGCGTGCAGCACCGCGACGATGAGCAGGTGGCGATAAGCCTTGTCGCCGAGGATCTTGTACTGCGACTCGACGAATCCGACGCCGGCGCTGAGGAGCAGCGCGCCGAGCAGGACCACGTATTCATCCACAAGCGACTCGCGGCCGCGCTGCCGCCGGTACCACGACACGGCGTAGCAACCGGCTGCCGCGGCGAAAATCGCAACCGAGATCGCGAGCGGTCCGATGCGCTCGAAGTTGCGAGAGACGATGATCGCGACCGCGCTCGCGATGAGCATCGCGCCGAGCCACGCGGCCGCGCGCAACTCCGCATGCACGGAAAAGATGTCGCGCCGCTCGAAGGCGATCCGGCGCGACGCCTCTTCATGCGCGATCGCACCACTCTGCGCCAGCTCGACGATCTCAGGCTCGAGGTTCAGCATTGCATTGCTACACGAGATACGCCGCGGCAAAGCCGATCTGCGCGGCCATCATCATCAGATACATATGCCGCCACGACGGGTGGTTCTCGGTCGCGGTCAGCTCCTCGGGATTTCTGACGATCAGCCAGACGCAGTATGCGCCCCAGAGCGCGAGGCCGATGCCGAGCAGCGTGAGAAACGTCGGGTTGCCGGTGAGGATGCCGAGGTGAGCGCCGAGCGGCATCAGCAGCCAGGGGAAGACGAAGAAGGGGGCGATCATCCAGGCGGCGTTGCGGACGCCGTAGCGGATCGGGAGCGTGCGGCATCCGCCGGCGAGATCGCCTTTCATGTCACTGAAGTCTTTCGTCGATGCGGCGCCGATGAGAAAGAGCATGAAGATCGCACCGATGAACCAGGGCTCGGCAGTGAGCGCGCGCGCGACCATCGTCCAGCCGGCGACTTTCAGCAGGCAGCCGCGCGGGATCGCAATCGTGAGGTTCGCCAGGATCGCGTGACGCTTCGTCCGCCCGAATGCCGGCGCGGAGTAGGCGAAGGTAAAAAGCATCCCGGCGAGGTAGATGAGAAAGCACTCGTGCGCGCTCAGTGGCGCCATCAGCTTCTCTCCCCATCGCGTATAGGGATAGACGACAACGAGCCACGTCGGCACGATCGCGAGCGCGTACATCAGCCACGTGAATCGCCACGCCTGCGCGATCGACAGCTCGCCGGTGACGAGTGGCCGCGACGGCTTGTTGATCCGATCGATCTCGAGGTCGTAAATCTGATTGATCGCGTTCGATGCCGCGTTGAGAAATGACGCGCACAGCGAGCCGAGGGCAACTGTGAGGATGACCGAAGCGGTGAGATCGCGCGAAGGATCCGGATTGTGTGCCGATCCCCACGCGCAGACCGCTCCGGAAATGATGCCGAGGAGGGGCGGGAGGAGGGTAAAGGGGCGCGCGAGGGTGAGGTAGGGCTTCAACGTGGGCAGTTTACATAGGGATAGTCCTGAGTGCTGAGTGCTGGGTGCTGAGCTCCTGAGTCCTGAGTCCTGAGTCCTGAGTCCTGAGAAAAAGGCGCGCTTGATGATTTCGTCGGGAACTGGGTTCTGTGTGGCGGCGGGCGCCCTCGCCCGCCGTTCT
>JAENWF010000208.1 GCA_016650215.1 Thermoanaerobaculia bacterium | reverse complement strand
TGACGTACTTGTCGTTCTCCTTCAGCTTGGAGACGAGCGGCGAGAAGTCGCTGTCGCCCGATGCGATGACGAAGAGGTCGATGTGCTCCTTCGACCAGCACATGTCCATCGCGTCTACAGCCATCCGGATGTCGGCCGAGTTCTTCCCGGAGTAACCGCGGCCGGGAATCTCGATCAGCTCGATAGCCGCCTCGTGCAGCTCGCGCTTCGCCTCCGGGAACTTGTCCCAGTCGCAGTAGGCTTTCTTGACGACGAGCTTTCCTTTTTCGAGCAGGCGCTCGAGGAGGAGTGTCGCTTCGAATTTCTTGTACTTTGCGTCGATGACGCCGATGGCGATGTTCTCGAAGTCGATGAACAGCGCGATTTTGCTTTCCTTCATATTCCGGTTCGAGGGAGCGACGATTTCGTCGTCACTCTCAGCCTCACTTAGGGTTCGTCTGGGCATGGCGTGGCGTGGAGTCTAGCAAAAGCGGGGGAGCGAGCGGCTTGGCGGGGCTCCCGCATTGAGTCGTGCAGCGGAATGTGACGGCTCGGGTAGCAGTTGACGCCTTCCGGATCGCATGAATCAAGACGATAACCCTCTCGATCGTGAGAGCGCTCGAAAGACAGACGGCCTCCGGCACGCGAAGCAGGAATCGGCGCTGGTGCAGATTGGAAGCCTGGCGCTCGCGAATGCGAGCCTCGGATTTCTCTTTTCTCAGGTCACCTCGCTCGTTGGGGAAATGCTCGGCGCCGATGATTGCGAGCTCTGGAAGTGCGAGAGCGACGACGCACTGCTCGTGGCCACGAGCGGCAATCAGGACGCGGTCGGCGAGCTTCGTGCCGGTCAGACTTCGCAGGAGCAATATACCGTCGCGACTGGCCAGCCAGTCGCGGTGACGGATCTTGCCAGCGAGACGCGATTCCGTCCGTCGCGCCACCGGCTCGATGATGGGATCGCGAGCAGCCTCAGTATTCCGATCGCCGGCGGCGAAATGGGACCGTGGGGAGTCGTGGCGGTGCACTCACGGGCGCGCCGTGCGTTTCCGACGTCCGACGTCAACTTTCTGCGCGCCGTCGCGGTCATGCTTTCTCAGATCATCGAGAGGCGCCACGTCGAGGTCGAGTTGCGCGTCCGCGCCTCGCAGCAGAGCGCGATCGCGGCCCTCGGACGCATTGCTGCTTCGGGCTCCGCGCAGACCATGCTCGACCGCGCATGCGAGCTCGCGATGGACGGCCTGTCGGTCGAGTACGCATCCTTTCTGCGGCTTTCTCCGAACGGGCAGACGCTCGAGCGGGTCGCCGGTCCCCGTCCCGTTCACGACATGGCGATCGACGTCAGCAGCTCGCACGCCGGGCTCGCACTGACGACCGGCGAAGCGGTCCGCGTCGATGATTTTCTTCGCGACCCGCTCTTCGTTTCATCGCCGCATTACGTGCCGTATTCGATCCGAAGCGGAATCGCTCTGCCGGTGATCGCGGGTGGCCATACGTTCGGTGTCCTGGCGGCCGAGACGCGGGTGGAGAAGCGGTTCACTGCAGGCGACAGCGAGTTCATGGAATCGCTCGCGACGCTGCTGGGGGAAGCTCTGGAGCGCGAGCGCTCGCGCCGGGCGCTCATCGAATCAGAGCGCCGCTATCGCTCCGTCGTCGAGGGTGCATCCGAGATCATCTTCTCGATCTCCCCCGGCGGAGAGATCATCTCGCTCAATCCAGCGTTTCAGGTCATCACCGGCTGGCCCGCCGCTGACTGGCTCGGCAAGTCACTCGTCGGACTCGTCGTACCGGAGGACCAGGGGAAGGTCACCAGTCTCCTCACATCGATGCTGCGCCAGCCTCAAAGCATGACGCGTGAAGCGAAACTTGTCGGTCGTCACGGGCCGGTACTCCTCGAGGTGTCGGTGTCGCCGAGGGTCGCAGAGGGAAGGGTCGTAGAGCTCTACGGATTCGCGCGCGACATCAGCGAGCAGCGGCGGGCGGAAGCGGAGAAGGATCAAGTCACCGCGAAGCTCGAGCAGGCGAACCGGCTTTCGAGCCTCGGGCGTCTCGCGGCCACCGTCGCGCACGAGTTCAACAACGTGTTGATGGGCATCGCGCCGTTCGCAGACATCCTGCGCCGTGAGACTCTGAGCGAGCGCGGCCTGAGTGCGGTCGAGCAGATCGCCAGCTCGGTCAAGCGCGGCAAGCGAATCACCGAGGACATTCTTCGTTTCACGCAGCCCGCAGAGCCGGTGTTCAACGCACTCGAGATCGAGACGTGGCTCCCGGGAATCGTCACGGAAGCGCGATCGATCCTCGGGCCGAACTACGCGATCGATCTCGACCTCGGCGATTCTGACTTCGTGATCCTCGGCGATCCGAACCAGCTTCACCAGAGCTTCGTCAACCTGATGCTCAACGCACGCGATGCGATGCTGGACGGGGGCCGCATCACGGTCAGCGCAGTCCGCGAGGAGCCGGAAGCCCGCTTTCCCTTTGGCGCCGTGCGTCATCCGGAGCGATTTGCTCACATCATCCTCGAGGATCGCGGCCACGGCATGTCGCGAGAGACTCTGCGGCACATCTTCGAGCCGCTCTTCACGACTAAGCGCAACGGTACCGGTCTCGGCCTCGCTGTGACCCGGCAGGTCATCACGAAACACGCGGGCGAGATTTTCGTCGAAAGCGCGGAAGGGGTCGGGACCAGGTTCCATCTCTTCCTCCCGCTCAGCCATGAAGTCATTCTCGCGGCCGGCTCGCCCGAGACAGCGAGGCTCCCCGGGCCCCGGCGATACGCGCGCGTGCTGATCGTCGAGGACGAGCGCGCCGTTTCGTCGGGCCTCGCGTCGCTGCTCGAGAGTGAAGGCGTGGCGGTTCAGGTCGTGGAGAGTGGCGGCGAGGTCATGGGAGCGGTCGCTCGCAACAACCCCGACGTCGTCGTTCTCGACATCGGCCTGCCTGACATGGACGGCACCATCGTGTATGCGTCGCTATCCGCTGCGTACCCGCGCCTACCCGTCGTGTTTTCGAGCGGCCATGGAGATCAGGTGAAGCTCGAGCATCTGCTGACGCAGCCTCACGTCAGCTTCCTCCTCAAGCCGTATGACATCGACACGCTGCTGCGCACGCTCGACCGCGTGACGGCGGCGTGATCGCGCCGGCGCTACTTCTTGGCGATCACGATTTCGACGCGCCGGTTGAGCTGCCGTCCTTCGCTTGTCTCGTTCGTCGCGACCGGCTTCGTCTCGCCGAGACCTTTCGCCTGAAGACGAGAGCCCTCGACTCCGTGCGACGAGAACCACGCGGTGACTGACTTCGCGCGCTGCTCCGAGAGTTTCTGGTTGTACGCGTCCGATGAGATCGAGTCGGTGTGTCCGTCGATGCGAACCGGGCGGCCCGCATACGAGTTGATCACCTGCTGCACGTCGGTGAGCGTCCGCTCTGCATCGGGACGGATTTTCGCCGAGTCGAAATCGAAGAGGATCGATCCGGGCAGTTGAATGGTTACCTCGGTCTCGGTCACCTTCGCCTGAAGCCGGGCGAGCCTGTCCTCGATCTTGTCCTCGCGCGAGGCGAGGGACGAGCCGAAGCCCTGGAGGCTGGACGTCTTGTCGACGAGCGTCGTGATGTTCATGACAAGCGTCGTTCGCTTGTTGCGGTTGAACTCGGCGTCCAGAACCGCTTCGGCACGCGCCTGCGCATCGGAAGGCTCCGGGTTGTCGTCGATGACCGCCGCCGCGAGGCTCATGGGCAAACTCTGACCTGCCGGAGTCCCGCCTGCCCGAGTCTCGCCGGCCGGACTCGCGCCCGGGGGCACGGAACTGACTTCCCGCTCTCCGCCGCAGCCGAGGATCACGAGCGCGAGGAAGGTCGCAGCGCACTTCATTTCTTTTCCGTGATGACGATTCCTTCGAACGGCTCGGCGTCCGTGAGAATGATGTTGATCGATTTGACGGCGGGCGGTGGCGCGGGGAACTTCCCCCAATACTTCTTCGTTTCTCCCGCCTTCAGATAGTCTTCGATCCCGAAGGTATCGCTGCCGATGTACACGTGCTCGCTCGCGAGGTTGTTCCCCTCTTTGTCGGTCAGCGAGTAGTACTTTGTCCCGTTTTCCTCGTCGACGAGATACGTCGTGATGAGCCTCCCGCTCAATCCGAAGTTGACCCGCGCGTTCTCGGCCCCGCTGTTCTTGACGGCCCACTTCACGGTGAGGACGTTGCCCTTGCGCTCGACGGAGTTGAGGTCGAGCGAGAGCCCGGCGGCATTCATGTCCGAAGTGCCGAGCGGCGCCGCCACCAGCGGCAACGCGATCACGATTGCAAGAAACAGCAACGCATACCGATTCCCGGTCGTTCTCATGACTTCCTCCAATGGATTGATTGGCCTACAAGATGACTCCGATCGGCCGTTTAGGCAAGTGTGCGAAGTGCTGAGTCCTGAGTCCT
>JAENWF010000207.1 GCA_016650215.1 Thermoanaerobaculia bacterium | reverse complement strand
GTTAACGGTTAACCGCTGTAGCTTGACCGTTCCCTTGCCAGCGGGTCAATCCCCGCTTTGCGCATCATTTGAAACAGCAGAGCAAGTGGCAATCCTACGACGTTCGTGAAGCTGCCGTGGATCGAGTCGATGAACATGGAGCCGATACCCTGAACCGCGTACGCGCCGGCTTTATCGAGCGGCTCACCGGTCGCGACGTACCACTCGATGTCGCTGGTCGAGAGTGGAAGCATGCGGACTTCCGATTCGGCGACGCGGGTCTCTCCGTAGCCACGTTCCTCATTCTGCAGCGTGATCCCCGTGTAAACGATGTGCGTTTTTCCTGCAATCGTCGCGAGCATTCGCGCGGCGTCGGCGTCATCCTTCGGCTTCTCGAGGAGCTGGTCGCCGTAGAGCACCGTCGTATCCGCGGCGATCACCCAGCGCTCGCGATGCCTGGTAGCGATCGCTTGCGCCTTGTCGCGTGACAGCCGCGCGACGTACTCCTCCGGTGCCTCGCCCGGCTGGTGCTCTTCGGGCACGTTGCTCGGGATGACGTCGAACTCGACGCCGATCGAAGCGAGCAGCTCGCGCCGGCGAGGGGATGAGGACGCAAGGATGACCTTCATCGCGGCAGCCGCTCTTTCACACGCGCGATCGCAAGGATTACGACGAAGCGCGCCTCGGGCACGATGCGATACACGATCCGCAGCCCATCGACGCGGCAGCTCCAGAGTCCCTGAAACGGCTCGAACAGCGGCGTCCCGATGATCGGATCGTCATCGATGGCCGTGAAGGCGTCGCGGACGAAGTAGCGCTCCGACTCACCGAGATCCTGCCACTGCTTCTCGACGCTTTCGGCGATTCGGATCCGGTCATTCCCCAAAGAGATCCTCCGGCAGCATGACCGCGTTGCGCGCGGCGTCCTCTTCGGCCGCTGCGATCTTCTCGCGGAGCGGAGCGTCGTTCGCGATCTCGATGGTTTCGCGCAGCGCCAGATACTCGTCGTGCGAGATCAGCACCGCGACCGCGCGGCCATTGCGCTGGAAGAACGTCCGGCGCCCGGTCAGCTCACACTCGCTGACGAGTTCCTTTGCCTCGGCCGGCAATTCGATCATCTCCAACCGCTTCTCGTTCGATTGCCTTTCCATTGCCGAATAGCCCCTGAAGGTATGCGCGGAATTCCCCGCTCAGTGTGGGATGTCGCAGCGCGAAGTCCACCGTTGCCTTGAGATAGCCGAGTTTCTCGCCAGCATCGTAGCGCCGTCCCTCGAAGACATAACCGTAGAACTCGCCCTCGGCGACGAGCCTGCGCAGTGCGTCGGTGAGCTGGATCTCGCCGCCCGCGCCCTGACCAGTCTCCGCGAGCATCGGGAAAATCTCCGGAGGCAGGATGTAACGGCCGATGATCGCGTATCGCGAAGGAGGATGGCTCTTCGGTTTCTCGATCATGTCGCTGACGTGAAACCGGCGGTCGCCGATCATCTCTCCCGCCACGATGCCGTAGCGGGAAGTCTCGTTCTCCGGAACTTCCATCAGCGCGACGACAGGGCGTCCGGTCTCTTCGAACACGCGCCGCATCTGCAGCAGCGACGGTTCGTCGGAGAGGATCACATCGTCGGGAAGCAGCACCGCGAACGGCTCGTCGCCAACAGCGTCGCGCGCCATCAGGACCGCATGGCCGAGTCCGAGCGCGTCTTTCTGGCGGACGGCGATCAGGTCCACCATCTGGCCGACACTCTCGACATCGGCGAGCAGATCGTTCTTTCCGCGTTCGCGCAGGGAGCGCTCGAGGCCCGCGGAGCGGTCGAAGTGGTCGAGGATCGATTCCTTCCCCTTCGAGGTGATGATGATCAGCTTGTCGAGTCCCGAGGCGCGCGCCTCCTCAATCCCGTACTGCAGGATCGGCTTGTCGACGAGGGGCAGCATCTCTTTGGGGATGACCTTGGTGGCGGGGAAAAAGCGCGTCCCCCATCCCGCACAGGGGAAGACGCAAGTCCGCAGGGGCTTCATGGCGGCGCGTAGGATAACCCAGCGGCAGCGAACTTGCTTCGACCCGCTGTGGTACAACGATTATCCTGAATGGGCGGGCATGCGTAAATTCCTGATTCCTCTGCTCCTTGTTCTCACGGCGATGCCACTTTCGGCGCAATGGCGGCGGGCTGGCCTCTATGGCGCCGACGTGCGAGCGCTGATCGCCGATCCGGCCGATCCCGACCGCCTTTTCCTCGGCACCAGCGCCGGCGAGGTCTACGTGTCGAACGACGGCGCGAAGACCTGGATCAACCCCCGAAACGGCATCCCGTTCCCGGGCTTCATCGTGGACAACCTCACGCTCGACCGCAAAGGCCGCCTCTGGGCCGCGAGCTGGGGACTGTGGGGCGGTGGAGTCGTCGCCGTGTCGGAGGATGGCGGCAGGAACTGGAGTCGCCGCGATGCAGGACTCGAAGACTTCTCCGTGCGCGCGATTGCCATCGATCCGAATGACGCCGACTTCGTGATCGTCGGAGGATTATCCGGCGTCTATCGCAGCGCCGACGGCGGGATGCTCTGGACGAAGATTTCCGAGCAGGAGAACGTCGAGTCCCTGGCAATCGATCCGCGCACGCGCGATCGTTTCTACGTCGGCACGTGGCGGCAGGGCTGGCGAACCGATGACGGCGGCACGACGTGGACGCACATCGCGAACGGGATGGTGCTCGACACCGACATGTTCTCGATCACGATCAACGAGAAGAACCCGGATGACATCTGGGTGTCGACGTGCGGCTGGGTCTACAACACCGGCAACCGCGGCGACAAGTGGACGCGCTATCGCGACGGATTCAACAACCGGCGCATCCATGACATCGACGTTGATCCCTGCAACGAAGAGACGGTGTACGCGGGATCGGTCGCGGGACTCTATCGTTCCGACGACCGCGGTAAGAGCTGGTACACGGTCTCCAGCGAGGATCTCGTCATCAACTCAGTCGTGCTTCATCCGCAACGTCCCGACCGCGTGATCCTCGGCATCGAAGGCGACGGCGTGTACGTCTCAAATGATCGCGCGAAGACGTTCGCCCGCTCGAGCGACGGCCTGCACAACGTCCGCATCGCTGCGATCGTTGCCGATCCCGTCGTGAAGGATCGTGTTTACACCGCGGTGCTCTTCGGCGGCACCGCATCAGGCCTCTACGTTTCCGACGACGCGGGTCGCACATGGGCCAGCATGGGCGCGACTCTCCCGCCACTGCTGACGATGACGATTGCGGCAGAAGCGGACGCGAAACCGAAGTTCATCGCGGGGACTGAGAAGGGCTTCTTCTGGAGCAACGACGGGAAGCAGTGGACGCAGGGCGGACCGTCGGCATTTCCAATCCGCGTGAGCAAGATCGTTCGATTCAACCCCGCTCGCTCGTTCGCGGCGACCTCCGAGGGCGTGTTCACGACGCGGGATGGCGGAGTGAACTGGTATCGCCTCGCCGGAAGCGACAACCGGACGCTCGACATCGCACTCGGCACCATCAACGAGAAGCGAGCGCTTCTCGCGCTCAGTGCAGGCGGAATCATCGCGTTTGACGGCGAGCGTTGGATCAATGTCATCAACCCGCCTGATAAGGGGCGGACGATCGCGGTCCGCAACATCGCGGGCGTGCAGCATGTGTTCGTCGCCGGCGCGCAAGGAGTGAAGGCCGGCCGGATCGCTGCGGGCGGCGAGTGGATTCCGTCTGAGGCGCCCGACGCGCAGCTCGCAGCGGTCTACGGCTCGCAGGACCTGTTGTTCCTCACTTCGCGTCAACAGCGCGAGATCCTCGTTGGCGCGCCCCAGCAGGACGAATGGCGCGAGCTCGTCCTTCCCACCCAGCACACCGAGGTCACGACTGTGACGTCGGACCCCTTCGCGGATCGCTTCTACGTCGGCACTCTCGGCGAAGGGGTTTTCGTGTACGAAGGCAAGACGGGACGATACGCGGCGAAGAAGCGCATCAACGAAGTCGCCGAAGCCGGCTCAAAGTAGGCGGATGGGGTGGCCATCCTGAGCGAAGCGAAGGATCTTCTGATAGCGCCACGATGCTCGAGCCACAAGGATCGCTAGCTAGATCAGAAGATCCTTCGCTTCGCTCAGGATGCCCCCCGGCCCCGGCCCGGTCCTACTTCACGGGATCAAAGTAACGCACGGCGAGAAATCCGAATCCCTTCCGTCCGTACTCCGACTGCGGGTCTGCCGACACCACGACCATGATGTTCGGCAGCCGGTCGTCGTAGAGAACGACGGAGGGGGAGCGGATCCGTTTCTTCGGCGCGCCGTGCACCTTCTTCAGCAGTGACTTCTGTTCTTCGAACGCTGAGCGGATATCGGGAAGCATGGCGAAGAGCTCGAAGCGGAGCGAGCTTAGCCGCCCCTTGCTGAACTCGAGGGTCATCGCCCGCGCATCGCTGTAGTCGACGACGTACTCCCCCTCATTGCGCCCCGGTTTCATCTCCCAGCCGGAATCGGAGAGGGCCCTGACCGTATCGGCGCGGCTCATGCCGACCGCGAGGTGAAACGACTGCGGTGTCATCCACGATGTCTGCGATGTGGAAGGGAAGGCGGTAGCGAGCAGGAGGGCGAGGAGTGTGAGTGTCATCAGTGGACGTAGGAGTCAGACTGCGCGACGGCTTTTCGCGATTGAACGATCGACGACGCGAGCATGGCGCGCCGCCCGATTTCTTCCCACTGTTGTGTCTTGACGAGCTCCGGTACGGCGAGCGAGGGCCCGAGGTTCACTGCAACGCAGCCTGCGTCGAGGTATGCGTCGATCATGTCGAGCGGAACGGGGCCGCCTGCGAGCATCGGCACGTCGCGGATCGGACCGCGAATGGTGCGGATGTAGTCAGGACCGCCGAGGTGCTGCGCAGGGTAGATCTTGACCACGTCGCATCCGGCTTCCCACGCGCGAATGATCTCGGTCGGGGTAGCGGCGCCTGCGACGACGAACATCTCGTTCTCGACCGCGTACTCGATCACGCGCAAATCGGTATGAGGCGAGACGATCGCGCGCGCGCCAGCCCGCCGGGCTTGAGCCGCGTCATTCGTGCTCCGCACCGTCCCAGCGGCGATCACGATGTCGGACGAAGCGTACTGTTGACAGAGCGTCCCGATGAGCTTAATCGCGTCGGGCGTCGTCAGCGTGATCTCGACGAGTTTGATGCCGTTTTGAGCGTACGCGTGCGCTACCGCTAGCGCCGCCTCCGCGCTGTTTTCGCGGACCACGCCGACGATCTGCTCGCCGCAAAGCCGCTGCATCAATTCCTTCCGCGACATCGGAGATTAGATTATCAGCTTCCTCAACCCTGAGCGAAGCGAACGGTTCGCGGGATGGCAATGCTAAGCTTCCCTCGTCATGGCTCTGATCAACAAGGCGATCAATGAGGTCACCGTCAAGCTTGTCTACTACGGGCCGGGGCTCTGTGGGAAGACGACGAATCTCGAAAAGATCTACGGCAATCCGAAGCTCGAGAACAAAGGAAAAATGATCTCGATGTCGACGGAGACCGACCGGACGCTCTTCTTCGACTTCATGCCGATGGAGCTCGGCACGATCAGCGGGCAGAAGATGCGCGTGCAGCTCTACACCGTGCCGGGCCAGGTGTTCTACGACGCGACGCGCAAGCTCGTGCTCCGCGGCGCGGACGGTGTCGTGTTCGTCGCCGACTCGCAGTCGTCGATGCATGAGTCGAACCTCGAGAGCCTCGAAAACCTCCGAACGAATCTCCGCCTCAATCGTCTCGATCCGGACAAGGTCGCGCTCGTTCTTCAGTACAACAAGCGTGATCTGCCGAACGTCGACTCGGTCGCCGTCATGAACGCTTATCTCAACCCCGGCAATGCTCCGGTGGTCGAAGCCGCAGCGATTCAGGGAACAGGGGTGACGGCAACGTTGCGCGCGGCGGTCACGCGCATTCTCGACAACCTCAAGAACAACGTCGATACGACGCTCGCGGATAGTGAGCCGCTCGCCGCGCCCGACATGACCGCGTCTTCAGGTGTGACGGCGAGCTCCGCCGGATCGCCGAAGCTGACGATGAGGACGCACAACCAGACGACGCCCGCGGGTCCGGTCGAGGACGAAGATCCGTTTGGCGTTGCGGTTGCGGCACCCGAGGTTGATCTCGACGAAATCCTCGCGGAAGCGCGCGGCGTAGTGAAGTCGCTCGAAGCAGCGCTCGAGAAGGCGCGAGCCCACGAGCGCGCAATCGCTGCCAGAATCCAGCGGTAAGCAAGGTCGTCCTGAGCCGCGCAGTGCGGACCCGCTCACACCGCTCGCAATTTCCTCCGCGAGCTGAATCTGTGTGGCGGCGGGCGGCCCCCCCCCC
>JAENWF010000206.1 GCA_016650215.1 Thermoanaerobaculia bacterium | reverse complement strand
GTGTCGCCGATCTCGATCGTCCGCTCGTAATACGTCGTGCCGTCGCACGACTCAACACCGGGAATTGCCCGTTTGGCGAGAAACGAGAGCATCGCGTCCCAGTCGTACGGCGGGTCATGTCTAAGCCGGATCACGAGGTCCTCATCATGCGACGCCTCGAATCATGGGGCCAACCGGTTGTCAGACTTGTCACCACTGGACGCCGCACGCGCCACTTGCTAACGTGACTCGCATGACCCAGGCCCGCCTGCCGGAATGGATCCGGGAGAAGAAGCTCAACCTATCCAGTCTCCGCGAGATCAAGACTCTGCTGCGCGAAAAGTCGCTGCACTCGGTGTGCGAGTCACTCGCATGCCCCAACCGCACGGAGTGCTTCTCGCGCGGAACCGCGACCTTCATGATCCTCGGCGATGTCTGCACCCGCTCGTGCGGCTTCTGCAACGTGACGACAGGACGTCCATACGCGCCGCCCTCCGCCGAAGAGCCTCGCGCGGTCGCGGAGACCGCAAAGTCGATGAATCTGAAGCACGTCGTCGTCACGTCGGTGACACGCGACGATCTTCCCGACGGCGGCGCACAGCATTTCGCCGAGACGATCGCCGAGCTGCGCGCGATGCTGCCGGAGGTCGTGGTCGAAGTGCTGATTCCCGACTTTCGCGGCAACGCCGAGGCGGTGAGGATCGTGGCTGAGGCGCGCCCTGACTACTTCAATCACAACGTCGAGACGGTGCCGCGGCTTTACGATTTTGTCCGGCCCGGCTCTCGCTTCGAACGATCGGTCGCCGTACTGCGGCAGGCGAAAGAGTTCGATCCATCGATCGTGACGAAGTCGGGGTTGATGCTTGGCTTCGGCGAACGCCGCGACGAAGTGCTCGACGTGCTGCAGCGTCTGCGCGATGCAGGATGCGAGATCGTCACGATCGGCCAGTACCTGCAGCCAAAACGCGAGAAGCTCGACGTCGTCGAGTACGTTCACCCATCGGTGTTCGAGGAGTATCGGATCGCCGGAGAGAACCTCGGATTCCGGGCCGTATTCTCCGGGCCCTTCGTTCGCAGCTCGTACATGGCGGACATGGTCGCAATCGCGGCTCGAGCATGACTTCATACTTCAGCACGTACCTGCCGATCTACCTCGACTATCTGACGGTGGAGAAAGGGCTTGCGCGTAACTCGCTGTCGTCGTACGCGACCGACCTGCGCCGATTCGGAAGGCATCTCGAAGAGAAGGAGATCGAGCTCGATGTGGTCGAGCGGCTGCACATCGTCCGCTACTTTCAGTCGCTTCGCTCCGCGGGAATCTCGGCGCGCTCGACGGCGCGGGCGCTGGCTGCAATTCGAGGGATGTTCCGGTTCCTGGTTGCCGAACGGCATCTCAAGGCCGATCCGACCGAGAACCTCGAGAATCCCCGCGTCTGGACGAGTCTGCCGAAGAGTCTTCATGCGGAAGAGGTCGAGAAACTGCTGCGCGCCCCCGATGAGTCGACACCGGAGGGACTGCGCGATCGCGCAATGCTCGAGCTCCTCTACGCCACCGGACTGCGCGTTTCCGAACTGATTCACGTCAAGTCGGATGACCTCGTCATGGACGCCGGATTCCTGCGAACGTTCGGCAAGGGCTCGAAAGAGCGGATCGTGCCGTTCGGCGACACGGCGAAGGCTGCCATCGTCCGCTACGTGGAGAACGGGCGCGCCCACTTCAACAAGCATGACGACCCTCACCTCTTCCTCTCGATCCGCGGGCGCGCGATGTCACGCCAGTCGTTCTGGATGAAGATCACGCGGTACGCACGCCTTGCCGGGATTTCCGCGCATATCTCGCCGCATGTGCTGCGACATGCCTTCGCAACGCACCTGCTGGAGAACGGCGCGGATCTGCGATCCGTACAAATGATGCTGGGGCATTCGGACATCTCCACGACCCAGATCTACACTCATGTCTCGCGGGCCCGCCTCCAGCGGATGTACGACCAGTTCCACCCGCGGGCATAATCCACGGGTGCCTGACCGTTTAGGATCACGGTCCATGAAACGCACACTTCTTCTCGCGATGACAACGGTTGCGCTCGCCAGCATGGCGGACGCGAGCATTGCCGTATTCAGCGACGGCCGGAGCATGAAGGTCGCGGCCTATCGCGTCGAAGAGGATCTCCTCCATCTCACGCTGCCGGGCGGCGGAAAAATGTCGCTGCCGCTCAGCCGGCTCGAGCGGATCGTGGATGACGAGATCGTCACGCAGGACGTGATCGAAGAGGTCAAGAAGATCGCAGCCGATGGTGTCTTCCCGCGCCGCTCGTGGCGCTACAGCGCCGAGCGGGCGCCGCTGTTCAAGTCGAAGTTCGATGCGACGATCGTCGCCGCGGCGAAGCATTTCGATGTCGATGCGGCGCTGGTTTCGGCAGTGATCAAGGCTGAATCCGACTACAACGCGCGCACGGTCTCACACAAAGGCGCGCGGGGACTCATGCAACTCATGCCGGCCACCGCCGCCCGGTTCGGCGTGACGAACGCGTTCGATCCGGTCGCGAACATCTACGCCGGAACGCGCTACCTCCGCTGGCTGCTGAAGACCTTCGACGACGACGCCGATCTCGCAGTCGCCGCATACAACGCCGGCGAAGGGAACGTCTGGAAGTACAAAGGCGTGCCGCCCTTCCGCGAGACCGTAACCTACATCAACCGGATCGCGAAGCACATCCGCAAAGCGGAGAGCGCCGAAGCTTCGGTTCCGGTCGCGAGCCGGTAGGGCGGAAACCCCAGTGAAGGAATCCAACCCTGAGCAGAGCGAAGGGTCAGCGGTGGCACCGCGGCAGGTCACGCCACCTTTTGAGCGGAGACGGTTCTGTGTGGCGCCGTCGCCACACAGAGGCCGGGCAGCCTCGAGCGGAGCGAAGGGTCAGCTGTGGCACCGACGTTCCTCGTGCGACGAAGGGACGAAAGACCGCCGGCTGAAGCCGGCGCCACGTCGTGCATGGCTGGCCGACTCACACCGCGGCGGGCTCGATCGCGAGCGGCCTGTTTGCGCTCATCGAGTGAAACTGATCGAAGCGCAGCACCATGACAGTGCGGTCGTCGTCCGCCGGCCTGGTGCCTGAATGCCGCGCGACGGCGTCGAGAATCGCGTCGCGCACCGCGTCGGTCGAGCGGTCGGTCAATCCAGCGAGGAGCGACTCGAGCTGGTCGAAGCCGAGGGGATCGCCTTCTTCGTTCTGTGCCTCGACGATGCCGTCGGAGAGGTAGACGATCGAGTCGCCTTCCTTCAGATCCATTTCAACAGTTCGCACGGTGATCTCGTGCCGGACACCGAGGGGCAGCGATGGCGATTCGATTGCGATCGGCGCGGTGACTCCTTCGCGCAGCAGGTACGGATAGAGATGCCCTGCATTCGTGTGCCGGAGATGCCCGCGCTCGAGGTCGAAGGTGGTGAAGGCGAGTGTCATGAACGCGCGCCTCTCGACCGAACGGAAGACGAGCTCGTTGAGCCGATGGAAGAGCGCATCCTCCTCGGTCCCTTCCTCGACAAGAGTCGTGATCGCGGCTTTCACCATCGCCATGACGAGACCGGTTGAGAGGCCGTGTCCCGAAACGTCGCCGATGGCAACGGCGAGCCGCGTCTTGTCGATATTAAAGACGTCGTAGTAGTCGCCACCGATCGATGTCGTCGGCTCGAAGTGCGCCGCAAACGACACTCCGCGGAACTTCGGCCCTTCCTTGGGCAGAAGGTTGCGTTGAATGGTGGCGGCGATCGCGATCTCGCTCTGCAGACGCTCTTTCTCCGCGACCGTCGTCAGCAGCGATGCGATCGACTCGGTCATCCGGTCGAACGAGACCGCCATCTCGCCGAGCTGGTTGTGCGGCTTCATCCGGATCCGGTACGAGAAGTCTCCGCGCTCGACCGCCTTGGTTCCCTTCTCGATCCGATTCACGGCGCGCGAGATCGAGAAGATCAGGACCCCCGCGAAGAGCGCCGCGATCATGTAGATCACCATCATCATGACGACGATGCCGATGATCACTCCGACGAGACCGTCGAGATACTTCGTCGAGCCGGCGCCAAAGTAGAACTGGAAGAGATTGCGGACCGGCGTCGAGATGAACGTGACAAGCAGGTGCTTCTGATCGGTGTTCCCGGTTTTCCAGTCGGTGAGCGCGTTCGTGTCGGCCCAGATCACGCGATTCCACGCGAACCCCTGCGCGAAGATCCGCTGGAACGCCGCATCGGTCTCGATGTCGTAGTCGGTCGTCTTTCCGCCGCCGATCCGCACCTTCGTTTTCGAGTGCTCGTACCCGCGGCCCTCGTCGTAGGTGATGATCATCCCGGCCTTTTCCTTGAGCTGCTCGGCCCAGTTCTCGTCGATCGGCTGCGCAAAGACGATCGTCCGGTCATCTCCGACTTGCCGCGAGGAAACGAGCACCGGCTGCTTGTCGCGCCACACCATCCCGCTGAACGTCGAGCTCCGCAGCCATGTGGGAAGGTCTTCTCCGCTCCCGTTCTTCGTGTCGCGGATCTCGAGGCTCGGCAGGCTCGAGCCCGGCTTCTCTCCGGTGAGCCCATACTCGAGCGCCCACGACTCCATCTGGCCCAGAGTCGCCTGCCGTTCGCCGCGTAGCGCAGCGTGGCTCATGACACCCGCGATCATGTACCCGACGACGAGAAGCAGCACCGTCATCAGAAAGAACGGCAGGACTCCGATCATCACGTAACTGAGCAGCAGCCGGCGTCCGACGCGCCAGAAAAGTTTGCGCAGGAGCCAGCGGAACGCGACGGTGATCCCGTAGAGCGAGATCGCGATGAACAGCGCCCACGCGATGAACACCGCGAAGGAAACGCCCCCGAGATCGGTAAGGAAGGGAAGTCGCCGATCGAGAATCGCGTACGCGGCGATCACCGCGAGCGATACCGCCCAGAGGACGAGCGCTCGCCGTCCTCCGCTCGAATGCGGCTTCTGCGGTTCGGGAATACTCATGTGCGTCAGCCTCATATACGCGCAAGTCCGCCCGGGGTTCAAGAACAGAAATAGAATGCTCCGGGGGGCTCGTTCTGCGGCTCGGGTATGTCCAGACTCTTCTCAGCCATCCTTCTGGTCGCGCTCGTCACCGACGCGCGAGCCGCCTGCATGAACAAGTTCGTCCGCCGATCGGAGGGCCCGCGGCAGATTGTCACGCTCCTGACCGGGAAGCTGACCTTCCAGGAAGCTCAGGCGCTCGCCGCGTCGATCAACAAGCGTGAAACCCCGCCGATCGAATGGGTCGATGACAAGGGGAAGACGATCGCGAAACAATACGGGGATCTGAAAGTCATCCGCCCGATGCCAGTCGGCTGCGACGGCAGGAAGTCAGGCGTCGTGCTCACGGCGACGTTTCCATCGGTCCAGTTGCCGAGCAGGAAGATGAGCGTCAAGCTCAGTGTGGGAAATCTGGTTGAGTTCGAGGAGCAGAAGCCGTAGCCCTTGCCGTGAATCCTGAGCCGCGAAGACGGCGAAGGATCTTCTGATAGCACGTGGGATGCACGAGGTTTCGAGCCTCGATTCCCAAAGCGAGGAACACCTTTCCTTCGCTCAGAGTCGGTGACTCAAGGGCGCCGCCGCGGGTCGGCGACGCCACACAGAAGCAGAGAGAGTCAATCCTTCTCAGATCACCCGCCCCACTTCGGCTTCCGTTTCTCGATGAACGCGTTCAGCCCTTCATTCGCGTCGGCGGTTTTCATCAGCTCCCCGAGATAGATCTTCTCGACCGCGGCGAGGCGATCCTCGAAGTTGTCGGCCTGTGCGATGCGAAACGCCTTCTTCGCGAATCGGAGTGATGAAGCGCTCTGCCGGTACAGCCGCTGGAGCCACTCTTCAGCTCGTGCGTCGAATTCTCCGAACGGAAAAACGGCGTTGACCAACCCGAGCGCGCCGGCCGCGCGTGCATCGAGCGGATCGCCTGTGAGCAGCATCTCGAGTCCCTTGCGCGGCGAAGTCTGTCGTGACAACTGATACGCGGCGACCGGTGGAAAGACGCCGAGAGCGATCTCAGGCTGGCCGAAACGCGCGCGGTCGGATGCGAGAACGAAGTCGCACGCGAGCGCGAGCTCACAGCCGCCGCCGAGGGCAACGCCGCGCACGAGGGCGACGGTGACCAGGTCGGTGCGCGCGAGCATCCGGAAGCAGTCGTGAAAATTGCGCAGCATCGTCGCGACGCGCTCACCCATGTGATCCTGCACGCTCGCGCCGGCGGAGAAGGCCTTCTCGCCGGTGGCATCGAAGATGAGGCAGTGCCGGTCTGGTTTCGCTAGCGCGATCGCGTCGCGCAGCTCCTCGAGGAGCGCGATGTCGAGAATGTGAAGCGGCGGATCGTCCAGCGTGATCCGGTACGCATGCTCTTCGGTGCTGAATCGAAGCTTGCTCATTGCGGCGCTAATCTATCGCGTCGCGCGGCGCTTCGCAGGGCGCGGCCCGGGACTGCTGCCCCAGATATCGAGCGCGTAGTCGCTCAGCACAAACAGTTTCCCGGCTGACTGCGTGAACGTGCGGACGTTGCCGGAGAGCGGAAAGGGTCCAGCCGCGGTCCACAATCCGGAGTTGATCGTGTACTTGAGGGGTCCACCACTCCTCCCGGCGATGATGCCGCAGCCCTCGAAGATCGCGAACTTTGTCGCTCCCGAAGGCGATTCAGCCGAAAGCTGCGCGCCCGCGGGTGTGAGCGTCAGCGCGTCGTAGGCGAGGAGCGTCGAGCCGAGCGCGTACACGAGATTTTCGTTCTGCGCGAGCGCAACAGATGATTGCTCGCGCGCGCGCGAAGCTCGCTGCACGGGATGCAGCGGGTCAGTCGTGTCGTAGACGCGAATCTCCGCGGGGCCATCGAAGAGCGCCCATGCCGATGATCCGGCCGCCGTGACGCCGATCGCGCCGCCACTGATCACCGCGCTCCGAACGAGCGATGCGGGATCGTAGACGAGCGTCTGCGTATCGCAGTCGGTCGTCTGGCATCCCTTCCGGATCGCGACCCACGGAGCATCGCGGACGCTGAAGATCGCGAGCGGGAGGACGTCGCTGCCTTCACTGATGGTCCCGGTGCGCAGCAGCACCCCGGCCGGACTGTAGATCGAGATCGCGCCGACGCTGCCGAGCGTGAAGACGCCATCGTCGGAGGCGGCGATATCGATCGAGCCCGGCACGCTGATCGTAGTCACGAATCGCGGCGCGCCGGAGAAGACAATGTCGTACACGTCGATCGACTGACCGTCGAAGAGATAGAGGAAACGCGCCGACGCCGCCGCCTTGCGCTGATACTCGTTCCCGCCGATCGTCGCCAGCAGCCGCGGCTGCCGCGAAGCCGTATCGAGCTTGACCGACGTCACGCCGTTGAAGGTCGCAACGGCCGCGTACGCCGACCCCGGAGCGGCCGACACCGCAACCGGTTCGCTCGGCGACAAGAGCTCCTGCAGCAGGAGTCCGCTCTGTAGATTCCAGACGCGGATTCCATTCGAGCTGATGTCGACCAGATTTGTCCCCGTAATTGCCATGCCGGTCACGAGCCGGCTCGCCGAACCCGCGATCAAGGTCGTGGATCCTGCGGGGAAGTCGATCAGGTGAGTGCCGCGAAACGTGAAGACCGCCGCGGTCGATCCGCTTGCCGCCAATGCCGTAGCGGCCCCTTGCAGCGACACACTCGCCGCCGACGCGAAGTTTCCCCTCGCGTAGAAGCGCGCCTCGGTCGATCCGTCGGCTCCAATCTCGGTTACGGTCACCCCCTGGCTCGTTGCCGCCAGGTGTGCGATGCCGCTCGCGATGACCTGCACCGGAGCCGGTACCGCCTGCACGAGATCGGCGGTCCAGACCGAGCCGTCGTCGAGCAGAACATACGCGGTCGTTCCGACGAACTCTGCCGAGCGGATCGCTGCGCGAAACGCCGACGTCGAAATGGCAGCGGGCGTCGTCGAGCGAAGCGTCCAGAACGTCAGCATCGCTCCCGATGATGAAAGGAGGAAATCGTCCGCCGATTCGTGGACGTGATGCGTGATGCCCGATGCCCAGCTCCGCGACAGCGTCAGCGATCCGGAAGATGGGGAGCGCGACAATTCCGCGATGCCACCTGCTGCTTGTGCCGCGTAAATTGCCGTCGTCGACGAAGCGGTTGATGCGACGGCACCGAGCGGATAGCTGCGCAGCGGAAACGGTGGCGCGAACGATGTCGCGTCGAATGTGAGCAGGCCGCCGTCGCCCCCCGCGATGTAGAAGCGGGCGCCGGCGTTCTCGATCGCGCCGATGCGATTGATCGAGCCTCCGGTCGGCGCGACATCTCCGCCGAACAGCTCGATCGGGTTGCCTGGAACCGAGAGATCGATGACTCGGTAGCCGCGATCGTTGCCGGCGATCAACACGATGTCGCCAGCGACCGGCGCGAGCGACACGATGCCGATCGGCACGACTCCCAGCGAGGTGATGCTCGACCCGACCACGAAGACTTCGGTCTGCTGACCGTCCGAGACGTGCAGGCGCGAGGCCGAGATCGAGACGGCCGATGCCCGGACCAGCGACGTAGTCAGAACACGAGAGGGGGAAAGCGCGCTGAAGACTTCGACGGAGTTGTCGCCATCGGCGGCGAAAAGAAGCGAGCCGCTTGCCGCGAGCGACAGCGCACTGCCACTGCTCGCCGGCAGCGCCGGAAGCGGCGCGGGAGCGAGCGGATTGGCGAGCGACCATGGGATCACGGCGTTGAGCGAAAGGCTGCTGGTGACCGCGGCGATGAGCGTGCTCCCGGTGATCAGAAGGTCGTTCACCGCTCCGCCCGCGTCGATCGACGAGACGCGCTCGATCGATGTGCCATTTTTTCGAATGACGTGCAGGGTCCTGCCGCTCGCCGCATATGCGATTCCGTTCGCGGCACGGATCGACCGTGTGAGGCCCGGGAGGGCGAGCGTCGCGGTGAGCCGCGGTGGATCGACGCTGCGATCGAAAAGCTGCACGCCGAGGCCGGTCGCCGCCCAGAGGTCGTTCCCGTCGATCGAGATGTCGAGGTACGACGCGCGGAGCGGCGTCGAATGCTGGAGCTGGAAATCGCAGACTGCGAAGAGGCTTCCGGAGAGGAGTATGGAGAGAGAAAAGAAGCCCGCTGTCACCCGCCCGCGCATGGTTTCGATTGTAGCCCAGCAGCCATCGCAAGCGCCTTCGCGACGTACGACGGATGAGGGATGCGCGCAAGCTCGCGCGGATCGATCCACGTGTACTCGTCTCCGGCGTCGCGCACAGAGCCTGTGGGGTCGGCAGCGAAGAGCTGGAACTCGATGCGGCGATTGGTGATCGTATGGCGGAACGTGCCGAGCAGCTCGCCCCGCCGGACATCGATCGTCACGCCGCCGAGGAGCGAGGTGTCGCCATGCGGAAGATGAAACATCGAGCGCATCAGCGCGCCACTCTCGCGTCGCATCAGCACGCGTCGTTTCGCATCCGTGATGAGGTAGAGCGGGACGATCATCGCGCGCGTCGCCGGCTTTTCTTTTGACCGCGGAAGGAGCGCGGTGCGTTCAGTCGCGAATGCCACACATTGCTTTTTCAGCGGACACGATGGGCAATCGGGATTCGACGGCTTGCAAACGAGTGCGCCGAGCTCCATCAGCCCCTGATTGAAATCGCGCGGCGATTTGGCGGCAGCAATGAGCCTCTCCTCCTCGATCCACGCCGCGCGCATCAATGCAGGCGAGCCGACCGGCTCGTCGATCCCTCGCAGCCGCGAGATGATCCTGGCAACGTTGCCATCGACGATCGGCGCGTGGCGGCCAAATGCGATAGATGAGATCGCGCCGGCGGTGTAGCGTCCGATGCCGGAGATCGTCAGCAGTTCTTCGGCCGTCGAGGGGATCCTGCCGCCGAACCGTTCGACGACGTTCTGCGCCCCTTCGCGCAGCATTCGCGCGCGCCGGTAATAGCCAAGGCCCGACCACGCCGCGAGAACGTCATCCTCGGAAGCCGCGGCCAGCGCCTCAACCGCCGGGAAGCGGCGCATGAATGTCGCGTAATAGCGGAGTACGACCTCCATCCGTGTCTGCTGGAGCATGACTTCGGACACCCAGACGAACCAGGGGTCGTAGCCGGAGCGCCACAGCAATGGCCGCTGATGCTTCGTGAACCATGATTCGACGATGGCAGCGAGCCGGGACGCGGAGGGTGGCAACGTGCTTGTATTGTAATATTTGTCTTCGAGGACAGTTTCGGATGAACGATCAGGGGAAGACGCAGCAGACCGACGCCGAACAGGGCAAGTACGTCTACTGCATCATCAAGACCGAAACGCCGCGCCACTTCGGCCAGATCGGCATCGGCGGCCGCTCCGACCGCGTTTACAGCGTTCACTTCAACGAGTTCGCAGCGGTTGTCTCGAACTGCCCGCTGATCGTCTTCGACCCGACGCGCGAGAACGCGCTCTCTCACGAGCATGTAAACGAGCTCGTGATGAAAGACTTCACAGTCCTTCCGATGAGCTTCGGCACGGTTTTCCGCACCGAGGATGACATCAAGGCGTTCCTGCGAGGCACGTATGAGGCGCTCAGCGACGTGCTGCAGAAGATGGAAGGGAAGATCGAGTTCGGTCTGAAGGTGAACTGGGACAAGGATCAGGTCATCCGAGAGATCGAGACCGAGAACGAGGAAATCCGCCGCCTCAAAGACGAGATCGCATCCAACACGACGACCTCGACGTATTTTTCCCGCATGCAGCTCGGCCGCGTCGTCGAGTCGGCGCTGCAGGCGAAGGCCGACACGTTCGTCGGCGAGATCTACGAGGCGCTGCGCGACGCCGCGATCGCATCGCGCTCGAACAAACCGATCGGCGACAAGATGATCATGAACGCCGCCTTCCTCGTCGAGCGCGAGAAAACCAAATCATTCGACGATCAGATCTCCGATATCGCCCGCAAGTACGAGCACAAGCTCTCGTTCCTCTACACCGGTCCCTGGCCCCCGTACAACTTCGTGAACATCAGGTTGAAGTTGGAGAGGGCGGAGAGGTAGTTTTTCAAACCCATGCTGAGCGAAGCGAAGCATCTTCTGATGTTCAGCGAAGGACGGGCCACAAGCTGCGCACGTGGGTCGGTCCGTCGCGGCACATCAGAAGACCCTTCGCTGCGCTCAGGGTGACGGGGGGCCCATGTTCCTCCTCGACGATCTCCTCATGCTCCCCCTGAAGCTGCCCGTGGCCGGCTTCAACTGGGTGATGCGTCAGATCCAGACGATGGCGGACGAGGAGCTGCTCAACGATCAGCCGTGGAAGGAACGCCTCATCGAGCTTCAGATGATGCTCGAGGTCGGCGACATCACGGAAGAGGAGTACGCGGTGCAGGAGGCGCAGGTCTTTCAGATGATGCGTGAGATCCGCGCGCGCCGGGAGGAGATCGCGCGGCAGAACGCGGCGGACCGCGGCGAGGACGAAGCAGAGAGCGGAATCGGGATCTACACCGGTTACGGGAAGTGATCGCCGGAACACCACTCGCCGCCGCACTCCAAACCGTCGCATCGCGCCGCGTTCTCCTGTTCGGCGGAAAAGGGGGTGTCGGAAAGACGACCATCGCAGCGGCCGCGGCGAAAGAGCTCGCGAAGTCGCGCCGGACGATCCCCATCAGCGTCGCCGAGCTCGATGCCAATGCGCTCTACGACGGGTTCCTGGAAAAGAACCTCGAACAATTCCTCGAGATCGGCGATCGGGGCACCTACCTCGACCGCGAGGAACTGCGCCGCTTCTTCGAGCTATCGCTGCCGGGCATCGACGAAGTGATGACATGGCTGCACATCGGCGAGGTGGCCGAGACGAATCCCGACGCGATCGTCATCGTTGACACCGCGCCGACCGGCCACACGCTGCGAATGCTCGACGCTTCCGAGCATTTCGGCCGCTTCGCGCTCGCTCTCGACTCGATGCAGGAGAAACATCGCCAGATGGTGCGCCAGCTCACGCGGCGCGACACACGCGACGCTATCGATCAGTTCATCACGCGATTCGAACAGGATGCGTCGCGGCGCCGCGCGCTACTGGCCGATCCCGCCTCCGCCGCATTCATCCCTGTACTGCTCGCTGAGCCATGGGTCGTCGAGCAGACGGTGCGGTTGATCGCCGAGGTGCGTGCAGATGGGATCGACGTCCCGTTCGCGATTCTCAATCGGGCGAGCGGATCGGGCGCTGACCACGAAGCGACCGAGAAGCTCGCGCCGCTCCGAGTGGTCGAAGTTCATGAGGAAGCCGGCGCAGAGACGCCGATCACGCCTGCAGGAACCACATTCCTCGACGTGAGCCCGCGCATGCTCTTCCTCGCCGGCAAAGGGGGCGTCGGCAAGACTACGTGCGCCGCGTCGATCGCGCTCCAGCTCGCACGCGCCAATCCTGCGAAGCGCTACACGATCATCTCCGTCGATCCCGCGCATGCCCTGCGCGACGTCTTCGCGATCGACCAGCCCCCGGAGAACCTCGCCGTCGAGATGATCGACACCCGTGCGAAGTGGCAGCGCTTCCGCGAGACACTCGGCGACGAGATCGAGCGCGCGATGAACGCGATCACTCCGTCGGGTATCACGCTCGCTTACGACACGGAGGCTCTCAAGAGACTGATTGAGATTGCGCCGCCCGGCGCCGATGAGCTTTTCGCGATCTCACGTCTCTCCGGACTTGCCGTCGATTCCTCGATCGAGAAGATCATCGTAGACACCGCGCCGACCGGCCACTTCCTCCGCCTCCTCGAGCTGCCAAAGACCGCCGGAGAATGGGTGCGCGAGTTCATGCGTATCCTCCTCCGCTATCGCGATCTCATCCCCGCGGGCTCCCTTGGCGAAGAGCTCGTCGAAGCGTCGCGCTCGCTGAAAGCACTCGAAGACACTCTCCACGGCCCCGATGCCGGGGTCATCGTCGTGACGCGTCCGGAACGGATGGTGATCGACGAGACGGAGCGGCTGATCGCCGAGCTCGAGCGCCGCGGCATCCCGATCGCCGGCGTGATCGCGAATTACGTCGCCGGCGACCAGTCGGCAATTCTTCGCGCGCTCCCCCCTCATCTCGTCATCGCGAGACAGCCCAGACCGGTGACGCGCCTCGATGACCTTGCGCGGCTTGTTCCGCTTGCGTCACACTGATCGCGCTGTGGCCGGAAAAATTCTCTACGTCTATGCGATCGCGCGCAATGCGGCAACGCCGCGTCCGGAGGGCGTAGACGGGTCGTCGACGTTCGGCGCATTGAGTCGCGGCAACCTTTCGGCCGTGTTCAGCGAAGTGGACCGTGAGGCGTTCGATCAGAGCGAGATCGACCGCCGCTCGGGCGATCTCGAGTGGCTCGGCGCAATCGGCTACAGACATCAGGCGGTCGTCAGCGATCTGATGAAGCAGACGGCGATCGTGCCGCTGCGCGCGTTCACACTATTCAGCAGCAAGGAGTCGCTCGAGTCGTATTTGAACGACAACGCTGCGTCGCTCGACAAAGTCCTCTCGCGCCTCGACGGCAAGCAGGAGTGGACGCTGCGGGTCGAGTTCAATCCGGAGAAGTGGATCGAGGCGCTGCTAGCGCGCGCCGATCCGCTGGGCGCGATTGCGGGCGAGATCGAATCGGCCGGCGCGGGAAAAGCGTTCCTTCTGAAGAAGAAGCTCGAGGAAGAGAAGAAGCGTGCGTCGAAAAACGCCGAGCAGCAGGTCGTCGCCGAGATAGAGAAGCGCATTCTCGAGACGCTGCGATGCGATGCGGTCGCCGAGTCGCGCGAGCAGCGTGGCGGCGCCTTCCCGCAGATCAACGTGCTGATCAACCGCGACGAAGAAGCCGCGCTCACCGATCTTCATCGCGAGCTGACCGATCGCTACGAGCGAGAAGGTGTGACTCTCGCCGTCACCGGCCCCTGGCCTCCCTACACATTCGCCAATGCCTGATGAGCTGACAGACCAGGAGCTGCCGCTGCTGGAGACTCTCGACCATCTCCTCGACCGCGGCGTCGTCATCGCCGGCGAGGCAGTGATCTCGATCGGCGACGTGGACCTCCTTTACCTCGGCCTCAACATCGTCCTCGCGAATGTCGATGCGATCATGCGCACGGCGCGCAAGCCATGAGAGGCGTCGTCATCGGCGCGCACCTGGAGCGCGATGACCTCGAAGCTCCTGCGTTCGCGATTCCGATCGGCGATCTCTTCCTCAGCGCGTTCCCCATCGCCCCCGATCAGCCCCTGGGCGATCGCGATCTCCTGATCCGCGTCGCTGCGGTGCGCGCGCAGCTCCTCGACCGCGCTACGTTCATCGCAATCCGCTACGGCTTCGCGGTCACGTCACCGGAAGAGGCGCACGCCAAAGTCGCGTCACAGATCGAGCGCTGGAAGCGCCTGCTCGAGGAGCATCGCGGCCGCGTGGAGATGACGCTCAAAGTGCCCGCATCACTGCCGTCCGCCCACCCGAACCGCGCCGACTTCTCCACAGGCGCGTCGTATCTGAAGGCGCTGCACACCGCTGTGCGCGCGGCCGGAGCAGATCCGGAGTTTCGCCTGCTGGTGGAGAAAGAGCTCATCCCCCTCGCACATCAACACCGATGGATTCCGCGCGACGAGAAGTCGCTCGAACTCGCGCTGCTGATCGACCGCAGGAACGTCGCCGGCATGCTGGCCGCGGGCGAGAAGCTCCGCGGCTCAGGCGCCGCGTTTCTGCTTTCAGGCCCCTGGCCGCTGGAGGTGTTCGCCGATGATCACGAATGACGAAACGAAGCTGCGCGAGGCACTGCAGTTCACCGACTCGCTCGTGCCCGAACGAATCTCAGCCGACGCGGACAGCATTGAGAACGGACTCGCGAAGCTCGTCCTCTCGATCATCGAGCTCGTGCGACGCCTCCTCGAGAAGCAGGCTCTCCGCCGCATGGACTCGGGAAACCTCACCGACGAGGAGATCGAGCGGCTGGGGAGCGCACTCATGAAGCTGGAAGAGAAGATGGCGGAGCTCCAAAAGGTCTTCGGGCTGAGTGGCGAAGATCTGAACATGAAGCTGGGGCCAGTGAAGATGTGGGAGTAGGTTTGGGTTGGGGCACAGAAACGGCAATGTTGAGTGTTGAATGTTGAATGTTGAAGGAATGTGGATGCCGACGCTTTTCACATTCAACACTCAACATTCAACATTCAACATTCGCGTCCGTCTCTTGGCCGGTCGCCAAAAACCCGGGATTCAGGTTATCGTTCTCCCCAGCAGGACGAACGGAGGCCGCGCTTGGCGATTGAAGATCGAGGTTTGACCCGTCAGCCGCAGGGGCTGGTCGACATCCTCGACAAGATTCTCGACAAGGGTCTGGTCGTCGCGGGCGACATCAAGGTCTCGCTTGCGAACGTTGAATTGCTAACGATCCAGTTGCGCCTCGTAATCTGTTCGATCGACAAGGCCGAAGCGATCGGAATCAACTGGTGGCGCGCGGACCGCTTTTACAACGCGGAAGCTGCAAAGGCGCTCCCGAGTCCGGCCGAATACGATGCGCTGAAGTCGCGCCTCGACCAGCTCGAATCTCAATTGAACACACGGAAAGGCAGGTAACCGATGGCTGTTGAACGCGCACCTGGTGGGTCGAGTCTCATCGACGTACTCGACCGGATTCTCGACAAGGGTATCGTCGTCGATGCGTGGGTCAGGATCTCGCTCGTCGGCATCGACCTGATCACTGTCGAGGCTCGCGTCGTCATCGCGTCCATCGACACGTACCTGAAGTACGCCGAAGCGGTCGGCATCACCGGCACGGTTGCACGTCCTGCGCTGAGCCCGGGCGAAGGCGCCACGACCGTTGGCACGACGACCACGTCGAAGGCCGGCGTCCGACGCCCGTAGTGCCATGACCGACGACACGCGGGAGATCGCCCACCGCTTCAACAATGTGTTGATGGGGATCTCTCCTCACGTCGAGATCATCAAACGCGCGTCGAAAGACAACCAGCGCGTTCTCGACTCCATCACCCAGATCGAGCTCGCCTTGAAGAAGGCGAAAGAGATCACGGATCAGATGCGCGCGTCCAGACCTGAGTGACAAGTCCTGAGTGCTGGGTCCTGAGTCCTGAGCAAGCGCGTTCCTGTCATCCTGAGCGAAGCGAAGGATCCCCCGCGCAAGAACCATCGTCGCCCGGACGCGGGGGATCCTTCGCTTCGCTCAGGATGACACCGCATCACGCGTTACTCGTCACTATCTCTTCAAATACCGATCAAACCAATCCGACACCGTATTGAACCAGAGCTTCGAGTTCTGAGGCTTGAGCACCCAATGTCCTTCGTCGGGGAAGAGGACGAGCTTCGACGGGACTCCGCGGCGCTGGAGGGCGGTGAAGAGCTGCATCCCTTCGCCGAGCGGGACGCGGTAATCGAGCTCGCCGTGAATGACGAGTGTCGGCGTCTTGAAGTTCTTCACGAAGCGGTGCGGTGACCAGCGCTCGTACATTTCCGGGTTGTCCCACGGGGTGCCGCCGAACTCCCACTCGGGGAACCAGAGCTCTTCGGTCACGCCGTACATCGACATCAGATTGAAGAGACCGGCGTGCGAGACGAGCGCTTTGAAACGGTCGCTGTGCCCGAGGATCCAGTTGACCATGTAGCCGCCGTACGAGCCGCCGGCTGCACCGATGCGTGACGCGTCGACGTATGGCAATGCAGCGAGCGTGTCGACGCCGTTCATGATGTCTACGTAGACCTTGCCTGCCCAATCCTGCGAGATCTCTTCGACGAACTTCTGTCCGAAGCCGGTCGAGCCGCGCGGATTCGGCATCAGCACCACGTAGCCGCGCGAGGCAAAGATCTGCGGGTTCCAGCGATACGACCACGAATCGCCCCACGCACCCTGCGGGCCGCCGTGAATCAGGACGATCGCCGGATACTTCTTCGAGGCATCGAACTGCGGCGGCTTGATGAGATGCCCCTGCACCCGCGCACCGCCGGCACCGGTCCACCAGAGGTCGCTTGTTTCTCCGATCGTGACGGACGCCAGGAGTGCGTCGTTGTCACTCGTGAGCCGCGCGAGCTTCCCGCTGCGAGTGAGCGAGAAGATGTCGGTGGGGCGGCGGAGCGACGACGCGTCGAAGTAGATCGTGTTGCCGTCAGAACTGACGGCGATCGCATGCGCTGAGCCCTCGCCGTGAATCCGGCGAAACTTGCCCTCGACCGACATTTCGTAGATGACGTTCTTCCCCTTTTCGGGCGCGACGATGTAGAAGCCGCGGCTGTCGGGGGTCCATGTCATCGACTGAACCCACTCGGGGAATCCGGCGGCGACGCGCGACGTCGCGCCGGTGGAGCGGTTGTAGAGCCATAACTCCCACAGGTCAGACTCATATCCGGGGCGCGACTGCGAGCGGTACGCGATCCACTTCCCGTCAGGCGAGTACTTCGGCGCGGTATCGGCGCCGGCGCGCGTCGTGATGCGCTTCGATTCGCCGCCGGAGAGCGGCACGATGAACAGATCGGAGTTCGTCGAGGTCTCGGGGCGCTTCTCGGTGTCGCGCGCGTAAACGACCTCTTTCCCGTCGGGCGAGACATCGAACTCATCGCCGCCGCCGACCGAAAACGGCGGCGCGTCGAATGCGCCCGGGGTCAGGTCGCGCGGCGATCCTGCGAGCGGATAGTGGACGATGTGCGCCCGCGTCGGCTCCTGCCAGACGTTCCAATGCCGATACACCAGAGACTCGATCACGCGCGCTTTGCTTGGAACTTTCTTAGCCGCGGCGATCCTCGCATCCGCGCACGAGGCTTCGACGCCGCAGTCGGGATAGACGTCGGAGACGAACACCACCCCTCTTCCGTCGGGCGTCCACTTCACGCTCCCCGCTCCGCCGTGAAGACTCGTCAACGTTCGGTGCGAGCCGGCAGCCACGTCGTAGAGCCAGACGTGCTTCGCATCGCCGTCGCGGTTCGAGACGTACGCAATCGTCTTCCCGTCGGGCGACCACGCCGGACCTTCATCCTGTTTCTTCCCGTCGCTGATCTGCTTCGATGCTCCGCCGGAAGCCGCAACGAGATAGATCGCGCTCCGCCGAGAGTTCGCCGCCATGTCGGACGTGCTCGCGTCGTACGCGATCCACTTCCCGTCGGGCGAGAGCTGCGGAGCGCCGATACGGCGCATCGCTGCCATGTCTTCGAACATGACCGGCCGCTGTGCGACCGCTCCGGTGGCGAACAAAACTGTCAAAGCGAGAAAAGCGAATCGTTTCATCGTCTCTCCTGAGAGCTGCGCGAGCTCTATCGAATGTATCCCAGCGAACGGAGACTCTCGTAAAACTCCTGATTCAACTTGATCGTTCCAGCCGGCGCCGCGTGCGGGCCGTAGCTCGAGATGCGTGGTTCATGCGTCGTGCCCGCGAGCGAATTGCCGGGCATTTCATTCGACGAGGGAAATCCGAGGACGTCGAGGATCGTCGGCGCCACATCGAACGTCGTGGCCGGCTTTGCGATCGGGAACGTTGCGGCGACGACCGCCTGCCCGCTCTGGCCCTCCCCAGGCATGCCGGCCAGCACGATGTCGTATCCGGCGTTGCTCAGCCGCGCGATCGTTGCTTCGAACCCGCCGAGCGCCTGCATCACACCAGCGACCTCGACGGAGCGATCGGACGTGAGACGGTTGAGAATAACGTCGAGAGCCGGCAGATAAACCGTCGCAAACTGCGGCTGTCTCTGCTCGACGGCTGCGGTGAACCGCCGCTCGGCGAGCGCGTCGAGACGAAGCGCGTCGCCGCGAGCGCCGGCGAAGATCGTCTCCTGCCCGATCGATGTGAGCGCCCCCTGCTGTTCGCCGCTGGTCCACCAGTTCACGGCGACGGACGGCACGCCGCGCGCCGCAAGGATCTCCCACGCAAAATCGCGGCGGCGGACGGTAGGAGGCAGCGGCTCGAGCCGCGCAAGACCGGCTGCAGGGGCGATTCGCTGGAGCGGCCAGTCCGCGCGCGAGATGCTTTGCAGCACGGTCGCGCTCGCCGCGAGTCTCACGCCTGCTATCGACCTCACCCCGTGAAGTGAAGCAGGCACTCCGGCCCCAAGGGATGCCCAGCGCTCGGCTGCGGAAGCACCGCGGATCGCGCTCGTCGCATGAACTGATTCGAACTGCCGCGTGAGCGCAGTTCGCGTTCGCAGGAGCTCGAATGTCAGCCCGTCGGCCGCGATGAGCGCGAGCCTGCGCGCACTCGGCCTCGTGACCACCTGAAGAGGAGCCGGCTCTTCGCGTCTTCCTGTCGCGTAGGCGGGAATGAAGAGCAACGCGATCAGGATGGCTGCGGCGATCGCGATCGGAATCGTGCGCGGCTTCTGATGAATCGCCGGGATCCGCTTCAGCTCGTAAATCGAGAACGAGAGAATCGCGGCCGAGACGACGACCGTCGCAACGAGGAAAAGCAGTCCGGCGAGCGCGACACCCGCCACGATCTCGATCGTCGAAGGAGGCGTATCGAACGCGTACCACCAGAGTCCGAACGCCGCCGCGATCGCGCCGCTCGCCCCGATCGAGATCATCAACAGGACCTTCGGATTGTCGACCGGCACCTCGGGACGCGACTTCAGCGCGAGTGCGAGGGCGAGTACGAGGGCGGCCGCGAGCGCCATCCAGACCGCTCCGTACAACGAGAAGAGGATCAGAGTCTCGTAGGCGCCGAGGGGACCGTTGCGGAAGAGCATGACGGCCGTGTGCGCGAGTGAGGCGAACACCGCGATCAGAGCCGCCGCCTTGAACGCGACCACGCCGAGCTCGCTCCAGAATGTCCGCGAGCTCCAGGGATCGCGCGCAAACCACCGCTCGATCCCATGGCTCAGATAGCCCCGCTCCCGAAGCTGCGCTCTCAGTGATTCGACCGGCTCGGACACGCGGCGCGATCTTACAGGAGGGGGAGCTGTGGGTTTGCGCACGTGGTTCCTATGAACCTGCTCCTGCGATCGGCGACAGAGGACGGAAAGCCGGCGGTCTTCCGTCCTCCCAAGCTCATTACGTACGAATCCTGCCACGAGCCATGCATGACGTGGCGCCGGCTTCAGCCACGGCCTTTCGTTCCCTCCTGGTTCAATTCGAAATTTCGCTCCCCGCTTCGCGTTGTACTGCCCGCGCATCACCCGATGGAATCCTCGGTCTCCATTCAGGAAAATCAATCGAAGCGGCGGACGGGGGGCAAGGCCCTTTCAGGACTGCTGATCTTCGCCGGCCTCGCCGCGCTCAAGCTCAAAGGCTTCGCACTCCTCTTCTTCGAGAAACTCCGCGTCTTTTTCGTGAACCCCTTCGAGGGATTCGGCGCGCTGCAGTACGCGATCGCCGGCGGCTCGATGCTGGTCACGGTCGCCGCCTACGCGACGAAGTTCAGTCTTGGGCTCGTCATCGGCTTCGTCCTCGTGACGCTGATCCACGAGATCGGCCACGCCGTCGCGATCCGCGCGAAAGGCCTCCGCGCCGGGTACATGGTCTTCATCCCCTTCATCGGCGGGGCGGTCACGCTGAAAGACCAGCCGCGCTCGGCATACGTGGACGCGCAGATCGGCCTCGCCGGTCCGGTTTTCGGCACGGCGGCATCGCTGATGTCGTTGCAGATTTTCAAGTGGACCGGCAATCCGCTCTACCTGCTGATCGCGCTGACCGGCTTCATCCTGAACCTCATCAATCTCCTGCCGATCGGCATGCTCGACGGCGGCCGGATCTCGGGAGCGGTCACGAAGTGGATGTGGGTCTTCGGCGGCGCGGTCCTGGTCTACAAGACCATCCAGCAGCCGAACCCGCTGCTGATCGTGATCCTCATTCTCGCCATCTTCCAGGTCTACGCCTCGATCATGCGGGAGAAGGAAGACACTTTTTACGAGATCACCGCTGCACAGCGCGCGGCAATCGCGGTGACCTACTTCTCCCTCGTCATCTTCCTCGGCCACCAGACCTTCATGGCGCTGGACCGGGTCGAAGCTCTCGCCCGGTAACCTGCGTCTCCCCGGGCCGGCCGGATCGCGTGCGCTTCACAGCGGCATTGACGCGCCTGATCGCGAACGCGTAGCCTCTCGTCGGCATGCAGCGGGAGGAGAAGTCGGAGCGGAGCCGGCGGCAGGTCCTCGATGCGGCGCTTCATCTTTTCGCGCATCACGGTTTCCGCGCGACGAGCGTTCGAGAGATCGCCGAGCGCGCGGGCGTGTCGATCGGGAACCTCTATCACCACTTCGCCGACAAGGAAGCCATCTTCAAGGCGCTGCTTGCCGAGCTCTGGGAGATCACCGAATCTCCGCGCTTTCCGTTCCGCCGAGCACTTGCGACCGGACAGTTCCCCGACAACCTCGAGCGTCTCGCCCTCGCAGCGCGCGACAGCATTCTGGAGTTCCGCGATCACGTAGCACTCGTCTACGTCGACGTGATCGAGTTCGAGGGAACCCACATACGCAAGTTCTACGGCGATCTCGCGAACCGCTTCAGCGATTTCCTTCGGCAGGAAGGCGCCGAAGAAGCGATTCGCAAGCGTCTGCGGCCGGGAGTCGCGCCTGTGTCGGCCCTCATGCTCGTCACGCGCATCTTCTTCAACTACTTCACGATCGAGATTCTCTTCAACGTTCCGGAGCCCTTTGGCAAAGACTCGCAGGCGGTCGTGCGAGAGATCGCCGACATGCTGCGGAACGGCATCGCAGCCTGAAAAGGGAGAACTGATGAAACGACTGATCGCGATACTCGCTCTGACCGCAACGCAAACCTTCGCGCAGGAGCCGGTCGATGCGGATTACACGCGGCAGATCCGCGAATTCACCACCGGTCCGCAGTTCACGACCGAGCTCGTCGACCATCTCCCCGCGTCGCCCACGATCCCGACGCCGCTGAAGTTCAACGGCTACATAGCCGGCGCCGCGAACCATCTCACGTACGCCGAAGACGTTCACCGATACATGCGCGCTCTCGAAGCGGCATCGCCGCGCGTGAAGGTGTTCTCGATTGGAAAAAGCGAAGAAGGGCGCGAGATGATCGCCGTCGCGATCTCTGACGAGAAAACGATCGTCAACCTCGCGCGCTACCAGGAGATCACGCGCAAGCTCAGCGATCCGCGCAGGATCAGCGACGACGACGCGCGCAAGCTCGTCGCGGAAGGGAAGCCGATCTACTACGCGACCGGCGCGATGCACTCGAGCGAGACCGGCAGTCCGGAGATGCTGATGGAGCTCGCATACCGTCTCGCCGCCGGTGAGTCGCAATTCATCCGCAACATCCGCGATAACGTGATCGTGCTGCTGACGCCCGTGCTCGAAGTCGACGGGCGCAACCGGATGGTCGATCTCTGGCGATATCGGGAGAAGAATCCCACGCTGCCTACCCCGCCCCTCGTCTACTGGGGGCATCACGTTGCACACGACAACAATCGCGACAACATCGGACTCACGCTCAAACTCAGCCAGAACGTGATGAAGACGTACTTCGCCTTTCACCCGCAGGTCGTCCATGACCTGCATGAGTCGATTCCTTTCCTCTACGTCTCGACCGGCACTGGCCCCTACAACCCCGTCCTCGATCCCATGATGATCGACGAGTGGCACCGGATGGCCTACAACGAGGTGGGCGAGCTGACGCGCCGCGGCCTTCCCGGCGTCTGGACGCACGGTTTCTACGACGGCTGGGCGCCGAACTACATGTTCTGGATCGGGATGGGCCACAACTCGATCGGCCGGTTCTACGAGACGTTCGGCAACCGCTGGCCGACGACCGAGAACCGTGTCGTCCGCGAAACGAGCCGGCGCGAGTGGTATCGCCCCAACCCGCCGCTGCCGCAGGTGCGCTGGTCTCTGCGCAACAACGTGAATTTCCAACAGAGCGCACTGCTCATCGCGCTCGATGACATGGCGAAAAATCGAGGACGCTTCCTCGAGCAGTTCTGGATGTTCTCGAAGCGATCCGTTGCCAAATCGGCCAACGAAGGGCCCGCCGCGTACGTATTGCCCGCGGGACAGAAGCGGATGGGACAGCTCACCGAACTGCTCGACGTTCTGCGCGCGCACGGGATCGAAGTCCATCGATCGACGCAGCCGTTCACGACCGCGCCGAACGTGACTCCCGTCAGGAGCCCCGCGAACGATGAAGAGAAGGGGAAGATCAAAGACAAGCCGAAGGCGACGAGCTTTCGCGCGGGAAGCTACATCGTCAGGATGGATCAGCCCTACAGCAGGCTCGCAGACACACTGCTCGACGTGCAGTACGTCCGCTCGGACGACAAGGTCTACGACGACACCGGCTGGACCCTCGGCTACCTGAAGAACGTCGAGGTCACGCGTGTCACGAGTCCCGACGTGCTGAAGGTCGAGATGGTGCTCGACGAAGGCAACCCGTCAGTCACGACAGCGTCGGCCGGCTTGCACGCGATCGAGAATCATGCCGACCTCACTCTAGCTCGCCTCCGCTTCGCGAATCCCAACGCGAAGATGTCGGTCGCGGAAGAAGAGTTCACCAGCGGCGGAAAGAAGTTCGCTGCCGGAACGGTGATCGCCGATGGCGCGGGCGGATCGATTGGAACGTCACTCGATGCGATGCCGCGGATCAGGACGCACGAGCTGCGCGCGCCACGCATCGCGATTCTTCACTCGTGGGTCCGCACGCAGGACGAGGGGTGGTATCGCATCGGACTCGAGAGTCTCGGCGTGCCGTACGACTACATCTCGACGCAGGACGTCGCGCGGATGCCGTCGCTGCGCGACCGCTACGACGTCATCATCTTTCCCCCGGTCGGCGGCAGCGCCGTAGGCGACATCGTCAACGGACTCGCTCCGGGCCCTCCCCTCCCCTGGAAAAAGAGCGAGCTGACTCCGAACCTTGGCGTCGATGAGACCGATGACATGCGTCCCGGCCTCGGCCTGTCCGGCATCGCGAACCTCGCGCGCTTCGCCGACGATGGCGGACTTCTGATCACCGTGCGCGACACCGCCGTCATGGCCGCGGAGTACGGACTCGCGCGATGGATCAAGGCGGTCACACCTGCCAAACTGAAGGCGCCAGGGACGATCGTGCGCGCCTCCGTCAAGGACAGGAAGAGTCCCGTCGCAGCCGGATACGACGAGACGCTTCCTGTGTTCTTCGCTGGATCGCCCGTCTTCAAAGTCGGCATTCGCGACGAATCGGCCGAAGCTGAGAAGCGCCCCAGCGGCCGAGGCGGAAAAGACGATCCCGATGTGCCGCAGGGGCGCGCGTTCATCGATCTGCCGGAGCGCGCGAAACCGGCGAGCGGAGAGGAAGGATTTCAACTTCCGGAGGATCAGCCGAACAACTGGGAAGCGTACATGCCGCTCGTCGAGGATCGCCCGCGCGTGATCGTCGCGTTCGCGGAGAAAGCGGATCAGCTCCTGATGTCGGGCATGCTCGACGGCGGCGACGAGCTCGCGGGAAAACCGGCTGTGATTCTCTCGCCGCGCGGCAAGGGAAACATCCTGCTCTTCGCGATCAATCCGATGTGGCGAGCGAACACGCAGGGGACGTACGCACTGGTGATGAACGCGGTCATGAACTGGGACAGGCTCAGGTGAGTCGTTTCATCCTTCGCCGTCTTCGCGGCTTCTAATGAACCTCTGTTGCCCAATCGGACGGAAAGCCCTAATCGCAGGAGTAGGTTCATTAGAAGCGAAGCGAAGGATGACACCGTAATCCGTATGTGGAACCCCGACCAATATGACCGCTTCAAGGACGAACGGCGCCAGCCGTTTCGCGACTTGCTCGCGCTCGTCGAGCTTCGGCCCAAGATGCGCGTCGCGGACCTCGGATGCGGCACGGGGGAGATGACAAGAGAGCTGCACGATCATCTGAAGGCGGCGGAGACGCTCGGCGTCGACAACTCGGAGACGATGCTGCTGAAGACGAGCGCATTCGGCGACGAGATGCTTCGTTTCGAGCGCGGCGAGATCGAGGCGTTCGTTGCGAGCCGCCCGTTTGACCTCATCTTCTCGAATGCGGCATTGCACTGGGTTCCGGATCACCGCGGTCTCTTCACGCGCTTTGCGGGACTTCTCACGCCGCACGGTCAGCTCGCCGTGCAGATGCCGGCGAATGACGATCATCCGTCGCACGCGACCGCGGCAGAAGTCGCCCGCGAATCATTCGGAATCGCGCCTCGAGCCGATCATCTGCTTGCGCCTGAGAGCTACGCGTCGTTACTCCATCACCTCGGATTCAAGCGGCAGCACGTGCGCGTCCAGGTCTACGCCCACGAGCTCGAGTCGCGCGATTCAGTCGTCGAATGGGTTCGCGGCACGCTGCTCACCGACTACCAGCAACGCCTCGGCTCGAGGTTCGAGGAATTCCTCGAGGCATACCGAACGAAGCTGATGGCGAGGCTGTCCGACGCGACGCCGTTCTTCTACACGTACAAGCGGATTCTGATCTGGGCGTCGTTTTAAGAGCGCAAGATCAGCGTCACTCTTCCGCGAGGATCGTATGCAGCGCGACCATCACCGTGAGTGACGCGAGGCCGACCACGGTGAGGAGGAACGGAATCGACAGCGCACTCTCCGTTCCCACGAGTCCGCCCACCAGCCTCTCCGGCGTCACGCTCAGCAGCCATTGCTGAAGGTTCGACCACTTCCACGTCACCACCGCGGCCCAGCCACCGGCCACGAGAACATACGAGGCGATCTGCAGGACGTTGAGTGGGCGCGAGACGCGCTCGGCCATGACCGATCCCCGGAGCAGCTGCGCCTTGAGCCAGATCACGCTCGCGTCGGGAAGTCTGCGCTGTCGTTCGTTCGTGCGGGCGAAGCGCGTCATGAATGGTGCGATCGCGGCGGCCGCGGCGCAATCGCTGCAGCCGGCGACATGAGCTCGAAGCGATTCGCTCAACGTCCCGCCGACCGCGGCACGCGCAACATGAGTCTCCTGCTGGCAACGCTCGCTCATCGGAACGCCTCCGGCGCCAGTCCGCGCACGGTTAGAAGCTCGGCGAGTCTTTTTCGCGCCCGGAAGAGGAGAACTCGAACGCTCTTCGGTCTCAGACCGAGCGACTCGGCAATCTCTTCGTGGGAAAGCTCCTCGACGTGAGCGAGCCAGACGAGCGCGCGCTCGCGCGGCTTGAGCTCGCCGAAAACACGCGCCATGTCGTGGCGAAGCAGGGTTGCGGCTCCCGGCTCGCCGGAACCAGCTCGTTCCGGCTCACCATCAAGGGATGACGTCGGGCGGCGCTTGTTCTCGCGAAAATGATCGAAGGCGAGATTCGTCGCGGTTCTGTAGAGATAGCGCCGCATGTGCTCTTCGGATGCAACGACCGGATTTGCGCGGATGAAATGGAAGAAGGCCTTCTGCACGAGATCGTCGGCCGCCGTGCCGTCTCCCGTCAGACGATGAACGTACGCCCAGAGCGCTCCAGCGGTCTTCCGATAGAAGACTTCGAACTTTGCGTCATCCATCGGCTTCTGCGGCGCACGCCCCCCAGTCGCGGATTTTGCGATTGGAAGGTCCATGCGGATTGCCATTGCGTGCGCCATCGACGTAATCAGGAACTGGGAGTCATCTCGCCGGCGGACGGCGCATCCTGCGCCCCGCGCGACAGACGCATCGACAGGAACGCCGCCGCCAGATAACCGACTCCGAGTGCGACGAACATCAGCCCGAACCACGAGACCCACGATGCGCCGCTGACGCCCCAAACCGCGAGCAGGCCGATTCCGATGAACGTCAGAATGACCGACTTGCGCATTCCGGCGAGCACCCGCTCCTGCGTCACCACGGTCGCGCCGGTCTGAACGCCATGGACGAACTGCCGTCCCGCCGGCGACTGCAGAAAGGTCACGAGCTCTGCGCCCGACCCGAACTTGTCGATCAGCTTCGCCTGCAGATCCGCCTGCAACTCCATCCGGCGGTGACGCATCCGCCACCAGGCCACGATCATCACGATGAAAGAGATATTGCTGAAAAAAATGGCAAAAAGCGCGATTGCCTGGGTACCCACCATTAGATGCTCCTCACTGTTCCTACCCCTACTACGCGAGGAACCCGGAATGGTTAACAGGGGACTTATTTGAGTGACGCGTGACGCGGGGCCGGTCCTGTTTGTCATCCTGAGCGAAGCGAAGGATCCCCCGCGTCCGGGCGCTGATCGTCTCTGCGCGGGGGATCCTTCGCCGTCTTCGCGGCTCAGGATGACATCCACTCGTCACGCGTCACTCGTCACTCGTCACTCCCATACCGAAACACCACCCCATCCTTCATCACGAAGTTGACACGCTCGAGCGCGGTGATGTCCTGGAGGGGGTTCCCCGGCACAGCGACGATGTCGGCGAGCTTGCCCGTCTCGATCGTGCCGGATTGATCGGCGATGTCCATGAGTTGGGCGGCCATTGACGTCGCGGCGCGGATTGCCTGCATCGGAGTCATGCCTCCGCGCGTCATGTATGTGAACTCCTTCGCGGCGTTGTACTCCCACGGAAAAGCGCCGGCGTCGGTGCCGAACGCGATCTTCACGCCGCGGCGGACAGCGCGCGCGAATGTATCGCGATGGAACTTCGGCAGCTCGCCCCAGATTCCACGCCCTTCGGCGGCGCGGCCCGGCGCTACGTACTCGAGCGCCGTGAGCGTCGGCACGTACCAGATTCCCTGTGCCTTCATCTTGTCGAGCAGATCGTCCGGGATCGAAAGACCGTGCTCGATGGTGTCGACTCCGGCAGCGATGGAGTTCTCGAGCCCCGGCCGCGCCATCGCGTGCGAAGAGACCTTCTTCCGCAGACGATGTGTCTCGTCGACGATGGCCTTCAGCTCTTCGGCTGAGAACGTCGGGATGCTCGAGAGCGAGCCGTCCTTCAGCAGAAAGTACGACCGGTCGGCGTAAACCTTGATCCAGTCGGCTCCGTTGCCGATCTGCTCCCGCACCGCTTTCCGCGCGTTCTCGACTCCGTCGACGAGCTGAACGCCGCGCGGATAGCTGATCTCCGGCGAGTAACCGTTCGGGCCATACCCGCCGGTGACAGACATCGCGCGGGTCGCGACCTGCATGCGCGGCCCCGGGATCACTCCTTCGTTGATCGCGCGCTTCACATCGACGTCGGTGTACATCGCCCCTTCGGTCTCGAGGTCGCGCATGGCGGTGAAGCCATGTCCAAGGGCGAGGCGGACGGCTCGGCTCGCGCGGAGCGCGCGGTACGCCATCGACTCGCGGAAGATCTGGCGGTCGTAGTCGTCCTGCGTGACGTCGCCCTGCAGGAGGATGTGCACGTGCGTGTCGATCAGGCCTGGGAGCAGCGTCGCGTCGCCGAGGTCGATGACTCGCGCGCCGGCAGGAACGGCGCCTCCGATACTGACGATGAGGTTCTTTTCCACGACGATGAGTGCCGGCGCGATCACCGCATCCGATCGCCCGTCGATCATGCGCGCGGCGCGAATCGCAATCGGCCCCTCGGCGGCGGACAGACCTGTGGCAAGAAGGAGCACGAAGAGCACCGCAAGTTTTCGCATGGCTCAATTGTAAGATCCGCCGATGCGATTCACAGTGGACGAATATGTCCGGTGGGAAGACATCGACGCCGCCGGGATCATCAACTACCAGGCATACCTCCGGTTTTTCGCGCTCGCCGAGGCGGAGCTCTTCCGTTCATGCGGCCTCTCCTACAAGGAGTTGTTCGACGAAGTGGGCATCTGGCTGCCGCGCGTTCACGTCGAATGCGACTTCTTCGATCCCGTGAGGCTCGATGAGCTGCTCGTCGTCGAGGCGTACTTCGGCAGGATCGGACACAGTTCGATTCATCTCAACTTCGAGGTGAAGCGGAAGGCGCGGCCCGATCTCGTCGTCGCAAGCGGCAAGTACGTGCTGGTTGCTGTCGCGAAGGGGGAGTTCAAGCCGGCGGACGTGCCGCCCATCGTTCGCGAGAAACTCGCGCGGTACGTCGAGATCGAAGCGAAACCGCGTTAGACTCGAGACTCTCTCCGCAGAGGAGAACCATGGCCACGGAACCGACAGTCGAGGAGCTTCGCGGAGCTGCTCGCTTCACCATCACACAACCGATTCCGGGAACCTTCGGGCCTGCGGACGTCACGATCATCGATCTGAGCATCACCGGTGCGCAGATCGAACATCCCCAGGCGCTGCGAGTCGGCACGCGCGCCCGGCTCGCGGTCGTCCGCGGTGACGCGTCGGCGACCGTGCCGGCGATCGTCGTCTGGAGCCATCTGTCGAAGAGCGCCAACAGTGCGGGCAAGTATCTCTACCTCTCGGGCATCCGTGTCGAGGCGTACCAGCAGGAACTGGCGATCGCACTCAACGCACTCTTCAAGCAGGGGGTCGCGCGGAAGGACCCCGAATCGCTCGACAAAAAGCGGAAGAGGCTGCTCGAGAGACTGAGCGCCCGCACGCGACAAGGACCGCGGATCATCACGATGACCTCGAGCGTCTCGGCTGATCAGGTATTGCTGGTTCAGCACGCGCGCGAACGGCTCCTGGCGAATCCGGAGGAGGCTGCGAAGTGGTACAACCGCGCGCGATACGCGATCACGCATGGGCGCGACTCGTCGATCCCCGAAGCAATGCGCAATCGGGAGGACGTGCTGGCGGTGTGGGAGTACCTCGAGCGGAGCATCGACGTAACGACCGTCGCAGCAGTGTTCGAGAAACTTCGCAGCCGCCGGAACGAGTAAACAGGTCGCTCGAACGCCGGATAGCGTGATTCCCACCACGCTGTAACTTTGAGTGGCGGCGGGCGCCCTCGCCCGCCGTACCCCCGCCCCGCCCGGAGCGGCGG
>JAENWF010000205.1 GCA_016650215.1 Thermoanaerobaculia bacterium | reverse complement strand
TTCGAGATCGAGCTGCCGGCCTGAATTGACAACGATTGCATGGCGAACATTCTCATCATCGACGACGAGCAGGCGATCCGCGCGACGCTCGGCAGCATCTTCGAAGACGAAGATCATCGCGTGACTCTCTGCGAGTCGGGCGAAGAAGGGATCGCGCGGTTCGCGCGCGACTCGTTCGATCTGGTGATCCTCGATCTCTGGCTCCCCGGTATCGACGGGCTCGCAGTGCTCGAGAGGCTGAAGGCAGCCGGCGCGCCCCCGGTCATCGTGATCTCCGGGCATGGCAATGTCGACACGGCGGTTCGCGCGACGCGACTTGGCGCGTACGACTTTCTCGAGAAGCCGCTCTCGCTCGAGCGGGTGCTGCTGACGGTCGGCCATGCACTCTCTGACCGCAAGCTGCGCGACGAGGTGCGCGATCTCCGCCGCCACCTCGCACTCGAGGAGATTCTGATCGGCGAGAGCGAGCCGATGAAGAAACTCGAGCAGCAGATCCGGAGCGCTGCGCCGTCGGGCAGCCGCGTCATGATCACGGGCGAGAATGGCAGCGGAAAGGAGATCGTCGCGCGATCGCTTCACCGGATGTCGCTCCGCGCCGATCAGGCATTCGTCGACGTGAACTGCGCCGCGATTCCGGAGGAGTTGATCGAGTCGGAGCTTTTCGGCCACCGCAAGGGTGCGTTCACCGGCGCGATCGAGGACCGGAAAGGAAAATTCGAGCTCGCCGACGGCGGAACGCTCTTCCTCGACGAGATCGGCGACATGAGCCTCAAGACCCAGGCGAAAGTGCTGCGCGTGCTGCAGGAGCAGACGTTCCAGCGTGTCGGCGCGCAGCAGTCGATCACGGTCGACGTGCGCGTCATCGCGGCGACGAACAAGAATCTCGAGAGCGAGATCGCGGCGGGCGGATTCCGGAGCGATCTGTTCTACCGCCTCAACGTCATCCCGATCGAAGTGCCGCCGCTCCGTACGCGTGGAAACGACATCCCGCTTCTCGCTGACTATTTCCTCCGTCGTTTTGCGGCGGAGACCGGATCGCGCCGGAAGCGGCTCTCCGCGGGCGCGTCGTCGAAGCTCCGCGCCTATCACTGGCCGGGCAACGTGCGCGAGCTTCGGAACGTGATGGAACGCCTCGCGATTCTGCTGCCGGCCGATGTGATCGAAGCAGAGGACGTGCAACTCGGCGCAGCGATCGAGGCGCCGCCCGTGATTGCAGCGAACCTTCCGCTCAAAGAAGCGCGCGACGAATTCGAGAAGCAGTACATCCTCACGCGACTCCGCGAGCACGCCGGCAACGTCAGCCGTACCGCCGACGCCCTCGGTGTCGAGCGCTCGAATCTCTACCGCAAGCTGAACGCGTATGGGATCCGGGTTGAGAGGCCGTGACGGGTCTAACAGTTCACGGTCTAACGGTTAGCGGTTAACCGTTGGACCGTTGGACCGTTAGACCGTTACCGTTGGACAGGCGATCAGGAGGCGTAACGACAGATCCTCATCCGCCCGCCCCCTGCGGAATACACACCAGGGCGCTCCCGTTGAGTCGCCTTGACAGGCACGTTAAGCGTTGCTTAAGCTACGCGTCCTTTCGCGGGAATAACTCAGTTGGTAGAGTGCAACCTTGCCAAGGTTGATGTCGCCGGTTCGAGTCCGGTTTCCCGCTCCAACAAAACCTACTGGCATGCGGCCACTTGGCGTTTCTTGCTGAGTGGCCGCATGTGTTTGACGAGGACTAGCGTTTTTTGACGTCGCCCTTGTCGCCCTGACCCGGCTTGACCTTCGTCTTTGAAGCGCTGCGCTTGTCTGCCGCCAGCGACTTGCCTACATCCACGACCTTCTTGAATTTGCCTTCTCCGTCGCGTCGCAGATACCGCTTGTCGCCTTTTGTCGGTTCGATCAATTCGCGTTTGTTTGCCATGTGGTTTTTCCCTGCAGTGGCAAGGCCCGTTTGGTGATCGCGATCCACGTGAGTAGTCCGGCCGAGAAAAGTGAGATCGCGGCGCCGATGAGGATTACCCCGTTGCGGAAACGGAATACGACGCGATGCCGGCCTGGGGGAACTTCGATTCCCTGAAACGCGATGTTGGTGCGGATGATCGGCACAGCCGCCCCGTCGATGCTCGCGCTCCAGCCGCGATGCCATGTGTTGCTCGCGACGAGAAACGCACGCCCGTTGGTCTCGACGATGACATCGACGGCGTTCGGTCTTTCCGCGACTTGGAGAACGCGACCGGAGGCGGGTCGAAATGCCGCTGCTGTGATGAACGTGATGTTGCGCGCCGCCGGTTGCTCGATGAGGTGGCGCGCCATGTCGCGGCCACTCGTCGCGGAAACGAGCTCCTCGGCGAAGCGGTAGCGGCTCGCCGAGGTCACCGGAATGAACGCGATCGGCTCGAAGAGCCTACGGTCGGACCGGAGAATTCTCTGTGCATCGTACGGATGAAACGCGGTGCGGTACCCGACCGCCCCCATATCCATGAAGACTTCCGCCCAGTCGCTCCGCTTCCCACGAACGCTCCACATCGTGTCGAGCAGCTCTTCGCTCCAGCGGACATTCGTCTTGTCGATGTCGGTCTCGAAGATCGTGTCGAGGCCCCATGCTGCCGGCCAGCGCGGCCGCAGCGCATTTCTGCGCAGCCAGTGGAGATCCTGATGATGCGTGTCGTAGCGGCGCGCGGTGGGGGAGTCGTCGTGCCAGTCGGCCTGGTGGAAGATGCGTCCGCGCGACGGATCGATCTTCGCGACTGCCGGAGGCGGGTCGAAGAAGTCGCGGCTCTCGCGAGGTGCGAACTCTCGATTGAGCGGCGCCAGATCGGCGAGTGCGATGACGCCGATGGCCAGCGCAAGCCCGTTCGGCGAGAGGCGCCGCCTCAGAAGTAGCGTGCCTGCAATCGCCCCCGCAACGAGTCCGCTTCGCAGCCATCCAGTGCGCCAGAGCTCGAACTCGGGCGACGCCGCGGCGAAGCCGCTCCAGTTTGCAAAGCGGTCAGTGACGAATGCGACGGAGCCGCCCGTCACTGCGAATCCGGTCAGCACCGCGAAGAGAATCGCCGCGACCGCCGCGGTGACGCGCCGGCTCCGCTCATCGGCGACGAGCCGTTCGAGAGCGAGGCCTGACGCGGTGATTGCCGAAAACATCGCGAGCGCCGCGAAGCGCTCAGGAAAGCGGATCCCGCGAAAGAGTCCGGCTTTCCAGAGCCATCCGAAGAGCGGGGTCGCATCACCGAACGCGACGAGTAGCGCCGCACCGGCGAGCGCCAGCAGGAGAAGGATCCGGCGATCGCGCATCATGGATCCTCCGATCAACACGACGAGCACGAAGACGCCGGAGTAGAGATTCTGAAGGAACGGTCCTTTCTCGTCGCGGCGATACGAGCGCGCGGCCCACGCAGGACCGACAGTGAGCGCAGCGGTTCCCAGAGCGTGCGGCTGCACGAGCTCCGCGAGCCGCACAGGCGGCAGACTCCAGTACGCGGCTCGTTCGAACGTGAAGCCGGCTCCCCGCTGCGTGTCGCGCGCATGATCGAGCGTCGGAAGGAGCTGGATCGCTCCGAGCGCGAATCCGGCGGCGCCGACTGCTGCCACCGCGAGGAGTGGACTCCACCTCGATTCCTGATCACTGCGTGCGACAAATGTGCGATACGCGGCGTAGGCCGCAATCAGCCCCGCGGACTGCACGAGCGAGCCTGGATCGCAGATCAGCGACTGCATGCCGAGGACGAGCGCCGCGGCGGCAAAGTCGCGCGCCCGGCGGTGGATCAGGAATCGTCGCACGAACATCAGGAGCGCAGGCAGCCAGGCGAGCGAGAAGAAGCTCGGGAGAAGATTCGTCAGCGACAGGAGCGCGCCGGAGAGCGCGAATGTGAGAGCCGTCGAGGCAGCGACTGCCGGACGCGTTCCGAGAGAACGAATGAACGCGTACATCGCGACTCCTGCGAGCACGACGTGCAGCACGATGTGGAACTGAAATCCCCAGACAAAATCGGGGAGGAGAATCGGCCACTGCCCTGGGTAGAAGATCTCGTAGTTCGGGTTTGCTGCAGCCGGCTGCCCTCCTGAGAACCGCGGATTCCAGAGCGGCAGCGATCCCGCGCGCATGACCTCGCGAACGAACGCCTTCATCGGAAAGTGAAACGAGGAGAGGTCGCGCGCGAAGAGGACCCGCGCGCCCGCGAGAACGTCAATGAAGGAGAGCGCGACGATCGCTATGACGGCGCAGACCGCGAGCGAATCGCCTCCTCTACCCGCGTTGCGTGGAGCTTCGCTCAAACAGTCCACTTCCACGGTTGTCTCGCATCGCTCACCGGCCGGAACGCATCGGCGTAATGGCTGACGATGAAGCGCCGGCCGTTCCAGAAGAGCGAGAGGACGTCGTAGCGAAGCTGAATGCCGCGCGCGTTCGAACCGATCACGTACTGATCGGCGAGCTTCACGAGCC
>JAENWF010000204.1 GCA_016650215.1 Thermoanaerobaculia bacterium | reverse complement strand
ATCCCGATCCCATTGCCGCTTCTCGACTTCATCGAGAGCGAGTCGAAGCGACTCTACCACCGGCTCGTTGAAAAAAATCCCGCTCACCCGGTCGGCGACCGTGTCGAGCGCGCCCCCTGCGCGATATGCCACGACTGGTGTTCCAAGCGCCATCGCTTCAAGCGGCGTGATCCCGAAATCTTCGATTCCCGGCAGGATCAGGCTCTGCGCGTACGAGAGCCGTTCGATGATCCTCGCTCTATCTACGGAGCCGAGGAACTCAACGTTGGGTGAGGCGCGCCGCTGGAACTTCGCGAGCATCGGACCGCCGCCGATGACGACGAGTTTTTTGCCGGCGGCTTCAGCCGCCTCGACCGCGAGATCGACCCGCTTGTACGGCACGAGCGCGGAGACAACGAGGTGGTAGTTACCACGCTCGTGGCTCAGTGGCCTGCGCAGAAAGGCGTTGTCGACGAACGGATGCACGACTTCGGCGTCACGGTCGTAGTACATCCGGATCCGCCCGCGAACGAACTCCGAGTTCGCGAGGAACTGCGTGACCTCCGGCGCGGTCTTCACATCCCAGCGGCGCAGCGGTCCGGCAACGAGGGTCGCTGCCGCGCGCATCACCGGCTTCGAGCGCGGGAAGTAGTCGTCGAACCGGTCCCAGATGTAACGCATCGGCGTGTGACAGTACGAGAGGTGCGGCTTCCCCCTGGCGTCGATACCTTTCGCAACGCAGTGGCTCGAGGAGACGATGAGGTCGTAGCCGCTGAAATCCCACGATCGCGCTGCAAACGGATAGAACGGAAGTAGCGTCCGATAGTCGTGAACGCGCGTCGCAATGCCCTGCAGCGGCGAGGTGTGGATCGTGCGCGCCTCGATCGCGCGCGAGACTGATCCGCGGAAGTGAAAGAGAGTGAAGAGATCCGCGCCCGGCAATGACTCGAGAATGGCTTCGAGAACCTGCTCGCCCCCGCGCATCCCGGTCAGCCAGTCGTGGACGACCGCAACGCGCCCCCGCATCACTTCTCGCTCTTCGGAGCGTCGGGCGTCGTCGCGAGCGGATAGTCGTCCTGGACCTGCCCGCACGCATCACAGATGTGATCGTTGCGCAGATACTCCTCGGCCGTAACGTCAGCGAGACACTGAATGCAGAGATGTCTCCCCGTCCGCTCGCGCAGGTTCCGCGGCACCGGCTCGTCGTGCATGGGACCGAGATGATACTGGAGGGTCAGGTCTTGATTTTTGCGTTTTCGCAGTGCGGAAAAGCAAAAATCAAGACCTGACCCCGTCTCTCATAACCTCCACATCACGTAGACAGTGAGAGACAAACCGGACGTTTCACGCCGAGAAAAGTCTACGGTAAGGGAGGGTCAGGTCTTGATTTTTGCGTTTTCACGGTGCGGAAAAGCAAAAATCAAGACCTGACCCCGTCAGAACAACTCGCTCACCGGCTTATACGTCCCTTCCTTCGCGAAGGGGACGTACTCGAAGCCGCGGCCGAGGGGGTCGTCGGGGCGGATGATGGTGTAGTCGATGCCGAGGGCGGAGTAGATCGTTGCGGTGATGTCCTCGGGGCGGATGTCACGCTTCGCGCTCCATCCGTAATCGACCGCGCGGTCGCCGAGTGCGTCCGTTGTCCCGATGATTCTCCCGCCCTTCACGCCGCCGCCGGCCATCGCGACCGACATGCGGAGAAAGTGATCGCGACCGCCGTTGCCGCTGAGCGGGCCGACGGTGCGGCCGAACTCGCCGAGGATCACGACCAGCGTCTCGTCGAGGAGAGACTTTCCCGCCTCGCTGCCCGGCATCGCTGAGAGATCGGTCAGCAGCGGCGCGAGCGCATTGTCGAGGGTGCGGCATTGCGAATAGAGCGAGTTGCCCTGCGCACCATAGATGTTGTCGTGATGATCCCAGCCGCCCTGCGTGACGTGCACAAAACGGGTGCCGCGATTCGCAGCAACGAGGTTGCGGGCGATGACCAGCGAGTCGCCGAAAGTGGTCGTGCCGTAGCGCGCGTGCTCCTCGGCCGAAAAGCTGAAGATCTGATTGATGTTCGGCGTGTCGACCAGGACTTTTGCCTGATCGTAGAAGCTGTCCATGTCGGTGGCGTCGCGCCCGAGGACTCCGCTCGCGCGATCGGTATCGATCGACTGCAGCAGGTTCCAGCGGTCGTTGAGTCGCGCGGCGCCGTCTGGATGCGCGAGGGCCGCGAGCCCGGTCTGCGATGGAGTGATCGTGAATGGCGCGTAGGACGCGGGAAAGTAACCGGCGCCGGCCGAGGTCCCGCCCAGCGAAACGAATCCCGGGAGAACGTCCGTGATCGCGCGCTTCGTCTGCGTCTCGAGCGAGACGACTGCGCCGATGTGAGGCGCAAAGCCGCCAGTTGCTCCACTCGGATTGCGCGAGATCTGCGCCCATTTCTGCGCGAGCGGATGGACGGCGGCCCACGACATGCCAGTGCGAATCAAAGCGAGCTTGTTCAGATGTTGCGCGGTGTTCGGGAGCAGCCCCTGCGGCCAGCGAACCGCGCCGTACGAAGTCGGCGTGAAGTTCGCCGGCGTCCATGCGCCTTCCTTCAGATCCCACATGTCGACCTGGCTCGGCCCGCCTGAGAGAAAGATGAAGATGCAGTTCTTCGCGGTCGAATGGAGCGTAGGGTTCACACTGGCTGCCCCGAAGAGCAACGGGGGCGCGATCACATCAGCAAAGTACGAGGCGACGAGTGAGGTTCCGGCAACGCGGAGAAAGCGCCGGCGGGAGAATCCCTCGCCCGAGAAGAGGGTCGATCCGTCGGCGGCGCAGGTGCAATTCAGATTCTTCTTCATCAGCGCTCCGATCAGTAGTAGAGGAAGTCGAGCCGGTTGAGCAGCACATACTGGAGATCCTCGGTCTGCCGCACGAGCTCACCTTTGCTGAGATGAGAGATCGCTGCCGCGCGCTCATCCGCCGTCGGCTTGCGGGACAGAGTCGCGATGTACAGCTCCTCGGCGATGACGCTCGGATCTTTCGAGCTGGTGAGTACCTGCTGGACCGTCGAGTTGCCCGAGTTCTTGGTGCGCGAGGTGACATACGCGTCGTTGAGCATCGAAAGAGCCTGAACGATCGACCCCTCGCGCGTGCGCGGAGTCGTGTCGCGATCCCCGCGGCCGAATGCGTTGATGAACGTCGTGATCGTGGTGCGCGGCTCGGTTGGATCAGGAAGCTGCATCGCGCGGTCGATCGTCAGCCCTTGCACGGTCATGCGAGGCGGCGCGACGTTCGTCGCCCGCGCGATCGAATCGACGACCGACTCCGCGAGCATCCGGCGCGGATAGTGCCGTGCGTAATACGGCGTCCACGTCTCGTTCCACGCGCCCGGTCCGTACTCCGACGCGAGCTGGTACGTGTTCGACGAGACGATCGTTTTGATCAGCGAGCGGAAGTTGTAGCCGGTCGCGGTGAATTCGGCGGCCAGCTTCGTCAGCAGCTCGGGATGCGTCGGCTGCAGGGCCGCGCCGGGCGCGAGCGGAATGTCACCCTGCCTCAGAAGATCGAATGAGTCTGCCGGCTCGACGATGCCGAGGCCGAACATTTCCTTCCAGAGGTAATTGACGGTCGCGCGCGCGAATTGGGGATGCGCGGTGAGGATGCGCGCGTATGCCTCACGGGGCAGTTCGCCCGACCGCGGGGTCTCGCCCGAGAGGAAGAACGCGGGATCGACGTAACTCGGCTGACCGGTGTAAGGCTGCCGCGGGGTTTTGTTCCCCGAGGTCGTGTTCAGTTGATATCGCGCACGCGCCGGATTCGGATTCGCCTCGATGTAGTACTCGACGATGTTGTTGACCTGGTCGCGCTGCGGGCGGTGAATGT
>JAENWF010000203.1 GCA_016650215.1 Thermoanaerobaculia bacterium | reverse complement strand
TCAGCGCGGAGGTTATCACGCGCGATTTCAGATCAGGAGGGATCGAGAGAGACTTCCGTTCTCATGTCGACAGCGATCAGCGGGTGATGGCGGCCAGTTGCGCGTACTCTTCGTCGGATCGTGCAGGCTCCGAGGTCGCGGCGGCGGCGAGTGCGCACGAGGCGAGCAGCACCGCGAGGTCCGTCTGCCTGCGCGTCTGCATCTTCCCGAACACGTTTTTCAGATGCGAGCGCGCGGTCGAGAGCTCGATGCCGATCGCCTCGGCTGCTTCACTCAGCGGATGCCCCTCGCTCAGTGCGTGCGCGAGGCGCCGCTCCTGCGGCGTGAGCGAATAGACGTCTCGAAGCGTCTGATCGAACTCCTCGCCGAGCTCCGGTGTGCACCAGATCGCGACCGCGGTCCAGTCGCCCATCGATGTGAAGGAGAGATGAGATGAACGTCCGTCGCACTCCGCGCGCTGGACGCTCGGAAGGTCGCGCTGCGCCTTCAGGAAGTCTTCGAGCTTCCATCCGCCATTCGCCATGAAGATCCCTCGCCGTGCGAGATCGCGACCGACTCGGTTCGCGTACACGACACGTCCGACGGCGTCAACGAGCAGCAGTCCGACCGGAAGCACGTCGAAAAGCTGTTCGAGCCTGCCGAGTACCTCATCACTCATCCTCTGCATGAAGGATGTTCTACTCCCTCCACGCGGGGTAGGAATCACCCGAACGGGTGAGGGATTCCGTAAGAATGGAAGGGGTCGGTCAGGCGACGTTCTCGGCGGTGAGCTGCATCGAAGCCACCTGAGTGCGCAACGCTTCGAACTTCCGCCGCAGAGAGTCCAGATCGATCCTCGCCTCGCTTCTTACGCAGAGGCGATAAATCGATTTCCGCAGCAATTCGTCGGCGCCGCTGATCGCGAGACCTGCAGTCGTTTGTCCCGGGACGGTGGTCGGGGCCGCCCACATCACCTTGCCGACGACGTCGACCGGCCCGGTCTCTTCATCGACCTGGAAGCGGAGCTCCGCCGACATTCCGATGCCGATTTTCGAGCTCACGTTGATGCGTGCACCACGGACCGAGAGATCGACCACAGAGACCGGCGCGCTCTCGCCGAAGGTGCCGGTGAGCGGCGCGGTGATGTAGAAGCGGTCGAAGTGGCGGAAGTCCTCGATACGGACGGCCTCGCCGCGGGCGCTCAAGTCGTCGAGCAGCGTCGCGATCGCGTTGTTCGGCTTCTCGAATCCGAGGCCGCATAGGTAGCGGTCCTGGATCATCGAGAGGTCGAGCGAGTCGAGCTCACACCAGAGCACAGTCGCCGGAATGGTGACTTCGAGGTCACTCGCGACGATCATCAGAAAGACCTCGTCACCCGGATCGAACTTTTCCAACAGCTCGAGACGCGCGCCGCGGACCGAGAGATCGATCACGCGCGACGTACGGCCGTTGGAAAAAGCAGAAAGCGGCGGGTTGAGGAAGAAACGGGGAACAGAGCGAAGGTCAGGTCTCACGGCGAGTTATCTTTTACCGTCATCAGCGTGAATAAAGCGTGAGAAAGATTGTCAATGAAATGCGATTCTGCTTTTCAGCTCGCCGTTGATCTCACCGCGCCATCTCCATCACGGACGCCACACCTTCGGTTGCGACACTCCGCTCTTTCCAACCGCGGCGCTTGACCTCTTCGAAAGTCGCGAGTGAATTTGCGTAGTAGTCGCGCAGGAGCAACTCGTTCGGATTCCAGCGCCAGCCGCCGACGACCACGTCGATGAGGTGACGTAGCTGGAGAATGTCGCGGGCCGCGCGCCAGATCTCGGACGCGCTCCGCTCCCGCATCAGCCAGACGCGCTCCGACCAGTCGGCGCGGTACGCTTCGATCGCGGCGATGATCTCCTGCTCGGCGACCTCGCTCCGGTCGCTACGATCGGAAAAGATCCGGGCCACGAGCGCGACCGGCGTCACCGGAAGCGCGGCCGAGATCTCGTTCATCACCGTTTCTGCGAGGCGCTGCATGTCGGGCTTCCGCTCCTCGAACGTCGCCGCGAGCAATCCTGGGTGCGCGGCGGCGAAGTCGTCGACCGAGATCGGCGTGCCGAATGTCACGATCGCGTAGCCGTAGCGCTTGAAGCGGCGCAAGACGCTCCGCAATGCATTCTTGAAAAGGTATTCGCCGGTCGTCCGCAGCTTCTCGAACTTCGTCGAGCGCTCGTCCTTCCCCACCAGCTCCTCAGTAAGGTTCCGATCCTCCAGCACGCGGTCGTAGTTGATCGCAGTCGGAATGATGTAGAGCGGCGCGGTGTACGCAGGATCGCGTTTCGCCGTCACGATGTAGTCGAGCATTCCGATCTTCGGCTTTCCGAACGCACCATCTCTCGTGAGCCCGCCTTCGATGAAGATCCCCTGCGTAACGCCGTGCTTCGTGATCGTCCGGACGAAGTTCGCGAGGATCGCGTGGTAAAGCGGCTCGCGGTAACGCCGGCGGATGAAGTAGGCCCCGAACCATTTGAAGAGATGGTTCAGCGGCCAGACGCGCGCCCACTCACCGACTGCGTACGACAGCGAGATGAACTTGAAGAGAAGATGGGCGACCAGAACGTAGTCGGCGTTCGAGCGGTGGTTGATGACGTAAACAACGGTCGTCCCGCGGATCGCCCTCTGGTTGAAGTCGCGAAGCGGCCTTCGCTCGACGACGACGCGGTAGAGAAAGTTCATGATCGCGCGCGCGATCGGGGCGCCGAAGCGGTAGTACGCGAGCAGATTGAACTTCGGCACGATCTCTCTCAGATACGCGCGCGCCTGCTTCATCGCCTCCTCGGTCGAGACGTGATGCTCTTTCGCGTACCCCTGGATCGCCTGCACGACTTCACCCGAGCCGAAGACTTCGAGCTCGATGTCCGCGTGCGTCCGCTTCAGCTTGAACCGGTCGACGTGAATGCGCCGCGACCGCTGCAGCCGCCGCGCGTGACGTTTTCCGAAGACAAACGCCACGGCCACCAGCGCGAGGAGCGCTGCAGCGACGACCCACATGTTCAGCATCGCGCAAGTGTATCGCCACCGTCCTTCCGCGGACGCGAGGTTCACTAGAAGCGAAGCGAAGGGATGGTTCTGTGTGGCGCCGCCGACCCGCGGCGGCGCCCTCTGAGTCATTGGTGATCCAGGTTCCCGAAGGCCGCAGAGCGCCGCCGCGGGGCGACGGCGCCACACAGAGGCCGGATTCCTTCACAACTGAGATGGCTCGAACGCGGTAAAGGCCGTGTAAACTCGCCTCGTGATTGGCGAAGAAACGCTTCGGTACGTCGAGTCGAAGGCGACCCATTTCGAGGGGATCCATCCACGTCCGAGCATCGACGTACTGTTGCGTACCGCGCAGCAGCATCACGTGCAGCTCAGCGTCATGGCTGACACGAAGGCGAGCATTCTGATCACCGTCTCGTCGATCGTGATGACGATCGCGCTGAGCCGCTCGAGCGATCCGCAGCTCCGGCCCGCACTGCTGACGCTGGCGATCGCCTGCCTCGTCTCGCTGATGCTGGCGATCATCGCTGTCCTCCCGACGTTTTCCAAGCGAGGCCAGGTACGCAACATTCTTTTCTTCGGTCACTTTGCATCCATGACCGAGGACGAATTCATGAAGGCGCTCGAGAACGTCATCTCGAGCGACGAGAAGATCTACGAGGCCGCCGCGCGCGACCTCTACAGCCTCGGCACGTACCTTCACCGGAAAAAGTATCGCTACCTCCGCCTCGCCTACATCGCGCTCCTCAGCGGATTCGTTCTCGCGATGCTCGTCGAGAGCTGGGTCATCATTCAGTATTGAGGATCGTGATCCGCGCGACGCTGGTTCTGGCGTTGACCGCAGCCTGTTACGCCCCTGCTGTTGCGCCCGTCGCGCCGCAGCGGACGCCGGCGCAGGTCATGTCGACGGCTGGGACGGTCTGGCTCGAGCGGGCGGAGCGAGATGCCGAAGAGCGGCCCGATCTGGTGATCGCGGCGATGAAGCTCGAGCCGGGTGATGTCGTTGCAGACGTCGGCGCCGGTTCCGGATACTTTACGCGACGTCTCTCGAGCGCGGTCGGTGCCACCGGACGGGTCTACGCCAATGACATTCAGCAGGAGATGCTCGACATCCTCCGCAAGAACATCGAGAGCGAGAAGCTGACGAACGTCGTTCCGATCCTTGGGAGCGCATCCGACCCGCGCCTTCCGAAGGGAGGCATCGACTGGGTGCTCCTCGTCGACGTCTACCATGAGTTTCAACAGCCCGAGGCGATGCTCGCCCGCATCAAGGAATCACTCAAGCCGGGCGGCCGCGTGGCGCTCGTCGAATACCGCGAAGATGCAGGACGCATCCGAGCCGAGCATCGAATGACCCGCGAGCAGGTTGTCTCCGAGTGGACCCCCGCGGGATTCGAGCTTCTCGAGGTGGTCGAGACCCTTCCCTCTCAGCGGTTGTACATCTTCGAGGCGAGCCAGCCGACGAAGAACTGATCGCCCAGGAACAGTTCCTCAACGGGCCCTGTTTGCCACCGCGCAATGATTTCGTTTTCCAACGTGAGCAAGCAGTACGGGAGGCAGGTCCTCTTCGTCGAAGCGTCGTTTCAGCTCAACCCGGGCGAGAAGGCGGGGCTCGTCGGGCCGAACGGCGCCGGCAAGTCGACGCTCTTCCGCATGATCACCGGCGAAGAGACTCCCGACGACGGCGACGTCAGCGTGCCGAAGAGGATGACCATCGGCCATTTCCGCCAGGAAGTCGACGAGATGAGCGGCCGTACGGTTCTCGATGAGGCGATTGCCGGCAGCGGACGCCTCGGCGATCTTCACCACGAGCTGATGGAGCTCGAGCATGCGATGGCCGATCCCTCGCGACCCGACTACGACTCGGTCCTCGATCGCTTCGGCCACGTCCAGGAGGAGTACCAGCATCTTGGCGGCTACGAGCTCGAGGCACGCGCGCGCGAAGTCCTCCACGGGCTCGGGTTCGAGGACGCGCAGATCGACGGCGACGTCGGCGCGCTCTCCGGCGGCTGGAAGATGCGCGTCTCGATGGCGAAGATCCTCCTCGGCAAATTTGACGCGCTCCTCCTCGACGAGCCGACCAACCACCTCGACATCCTCTCCATCCGCTGGCTCGAGAAGTTCCTCGCCGGCTACCAGGGGTGCGCGCTCGTCATCTCTCACGACCAGCGCTTCCTCGACAACGTCTCGACGCACATCCTCGACG
>JAENWF010000202.1 GCA_016650215.1 Thermoanaerobaculia bacterium | reverse complement strand
CTCCGTCAAATCCCACGAGCAGAGACTTCGGCGACTCCATCGTCAGCGCAACGAGATCGGGATGCGGTGGTTCGCCGCCGATGCGTGACCAGGTCTTGCCGTCGTCCGTCGAGCGGAGGATGCCGTCGCTCCATGCGCCGGCCCAGATCGTTCCGGAATTGGCGTCGACGACGACACGCCGCACATTGAGACGCGCGGTGGCGGTGCCGGCGGCGGTCCAGGTTTTGCCGTTGTCGGCGGAGCGGTAGATGCCGAGGTTCGTTGCGGCGAAGAGACTCTCCGGGACCTTGCCGGCGACGATGGACTGGATTTGTGAGGTCGATGGGATTCCTGTTGCCTCGGTCCACGTGACACCGGCGTCCGTCGACCAATGAAGGCTGCGGTAGGTGTTGAACATGATGTGGTCGGGCGACTTCGGGTCGACGTAGAACGCGAAGTAGCCGCGCATCGAGCTGTCGGGGCGCGGAGTCTTCACCTCCTGCCACGTCAGTCCGCCGTCGTCGCTGCGAATGACCTGGCAGAAGTCCCTGCCGCTGTGGGCCCAGACGCGCTTCGTGCTCGTGAACTGGAGGTTCTGCACCACAGGGTCGCAGCCTCCCTTCACGTGAGTCCACGTCGTGCCGCTGTCCGTCGAGCGGTACGCTCCTTCGTCTGTCCCCATGAGGAAGGTCCCGGGCGATGACGGATGCGCGGCGAACGAGTAGACCGAACGGTCGTCCACTCCCTCATTCGCCAGCTCCCACGTCACGCCGCCATCCTCGGAGCGATGCACACCCCCTTGCGTCGTGCCCGCAAAGATGCGCTTCGCTGATGAAGGATCGACGAGGAGCGAGGTCACCTGGAGCGAGAGCATGCCGGCGCCCGTCGTCCAGGTCGCGCCTTTGTCCGCCGACTTCACGACGCCGTCGCGGCCCGAGCCTGCCCACACGGTGCCGCTCTTCTCGTCGAGCGCGAGCGAGCGGAAGTTTATCCAGTCGAATCCGCGCGAGAACGTCGTCCACGTCCGCCCGTTGTCAGTCGAGCGAAGCACGCGGTTCGGGATTGCTGCGTAGAAGAGATTCGGCGTCGCCGTCGAGCCGAGGATCGCGTAGACGATCTTGCCCGACATCTTCACGTCGATCTTCGTCTCGGCAAAGTTCTTTCCGTCCGTCGAGCGGAGGATTCCGTCGACGTTCGTCCCGACGAGGACGAGGCCGTCGGCGCCGGTGGCAACACTGTGCGCGATCTTGCCGGCAAGGACGTTCGTCCAGGTCCCGCCCGCATCGGTCGATTGATAGACACCGTCGGATGACGACGCCCAGAGCGACGATGCATCGCGCGCAACGGCGACTCCCCAGACGCGCGAGTTGGTGTGGATGCCGCCGTTTGCAGCCTTCCACGTCGCACCGCTGTCCGTCGATTTGAAGACGCCCGCCGGGAAGCCGTCGGAGTCGGAGCTCACGTAGACAGTGGTCGGCTTCGTCGGATCGAACGCGAAGCCGGTCATCGCCGGCTGTTGTTGTTTCTGATCGAGCACCGTCTTCCACGTCGCCCCGGCATCGGCGGAGCGATAGAGACCAGCGTGGCCGGCAGCGAGGACGACGCGCGAGTCGGCCGGACTGACTGCGACGGCGTTCATCGTCTCGTCGACCTGAGCGGTGAGCCGCGTCCAGTTCGCGCCGCCATCCTTCGACTTCCAGACTCCGCCGCTGTACGTCCCCGCGTAGAGGACGTTCGCGTCTTTCGGATCGATCGACAATCCGTACGCAGCGCCTCCCGGAGGACCGATCGGAGTCCACGCCGAAGCGGCGAACGCGCCGGCCGCGGTGAAGAGAAGGAGTGAGACGAAGAGCGAGCGGACGACTGCGCGCAGGGTCATGTCGAACCTCCAAGTGTCAGGATGCGAGGAGGAAACTTACCACGCATTTTCAGAGGAGCGCTCGTCCGTCCGCAGGCCTATACTCACGGCTCCCTGAACAATTCTGAGGAGGAAAGATGATCTCTCGCCGATGGATCCTCGTTCTCTGTTTCGTCGCGGTGGCCTGCGTCAGATCGTACACGCCACGCTCTAACACTCGCGCCGACCTCCAGCGCTACGTCGAGCGCGCCGCGGCCGTCGTCCGCGAGAAAGGCGCTGCGTCATGCGAGACCTTTTCGCAGCAGGCCTGGATGGGCGGCGACTACTACATCTTCGTCAATGAGCTCGACACGAACCTGATGGTCTGCCACGCGATGCGCCCGGAGCTCATCGGTCAAAGCCAGGCGAACCTTCAGGACGCCAACGGCAAGTTCATCGCACGTGACATGCAGACTGCGGTCTCGGCACCATCGGGAAGCGGCTGGGTCGAATACGTCTGGCCGCGCCCCGGACAAACAAACGCCATCGCGAAAAGCAGCTACGTCATGTCCGTCACCGGTCCCGACGGCAAGCGCTATATCGTAGGGAGCGGCGGCTACGAGATGCCGCGGTAAGCGCGAGAGAAATGGAGCGCGCTTCCTTGTGAAAGTCGCAATCCTTCTGTTTGTGATTCTCGGGTGCGGTCAGGATGCGCGCCCGCCTGAGCTACGTGTCGGGCAACGCCCGCCGACGCCTGCGCCGCCTCCGCCCCGCGGACCTGTCGGTGACTCAAGCCAGGGCTCGTACGTTCATCCTCTCTTTCGGTTCGGCAGACCGGATCGTGCGGACGAGCCGATCAGAGATCCAGTGATTGCAGCTGTCCGCCTAGCAGGCGAGGAACCGAAGTACACAGAAGCAGCGCGCCGAGGAAGAATCGAGGGCGTGGTGATTCTCGAAGTCGTCATCGAGACCGACGGGTCCGTATCGGGAGGGACCGTGCTGAAGCCCTTGCCGTTCGGCCTCACCGACTCAGCCATCGCAGCCGCGAAAACGTGGAAGTACAAGCCCGGGCAGGTGCGTGGCGTCGCGGTTCGGACTGTCAGAAACGAGATTGTCGTTTTCAAGTTGCCTTGAACGCGCGACTCTGAATCTGTGTGGCGGCGGGCGACCTCGCCCGCCGCGTGCGGCCTCAGTGCACCATTGTCGCGATGAAGAAATGCGGTGCTCGAGAAGCAGGCCGCGGTTGATGGCCCGTTGGTCGGACCAGGTGGCCGAGGTATGATCGAAACGTGAAACTCAAGATCGTGCTCGAACCGAGCGATGACGGCGGCTTCACGGTGTTCGTGCCTGTACTGCCGGGTTGCGTCAGCGAGGGCGAGACTCGAGAAGAGGCGCTGACGAATATCCGCGAGGCCATCGAGCTCTACCTCGAACCGGGCGAATCGGACCTCATCGCAGCTCCCGGTTCGAGGATCGAGGAACTCGTCGTTTGACGAAGGTTCCTTCCCTCAACTATCCCCAGGTCGTTGCCGCTTTCGAACGTGCCGGTTGGCGAGTCGTCCGCCAGAAGGGCAGCCATATTCGAGTGGAGCGAGCCTCGGAATCGGGGACGCTCAAGGCAACGATCCCGGCGCACAAGCCCATCAAGCGGTCGACCCTTGCCAAGCTGCTCAAAGATGCCGAGCTCACGGTCGAAGACTTCATCGCACTCGTACGGTGAGTTAGTCCACGCAACGGGGGTGGCTCTGATCGACGACCCAAAGCCGCCGGCTGAAGCCGGCGCCACGTCGCTTGCCGCAGGATTCGCGGTGGTCGCGATGATCATCGAACGCGGCAGAATGCTTCTGAAGTGCGGCGGCCTTTCAATCGCCAGTTGACCCGCGCAACTCGTACAATCCTCCGCGATGTCATCACTGCGAAGTGTTCCGGCGCGCGCGTGGAAGGCACTTGCCGGAGCGCAGCTCGGGTGGATGCTCGACGCGATGGACTTTCTGTTGTTTACGTTCGCGTTGCGGGCGATCCAGCAGGAGTTCGCGCTCTCGTCTCGATCGATGGGGATGCTGACATCGGTTGCTCTGGTCGCGTCGGCGATCGGCGGAATCACGTTCGGACGGCTGGCCGATCGCATTGGGCGCGTCGCGGCCATGTCGCTGAGCATCCTCTGCTACTCGCTCGCGACGGGCGGCCTCGCCTTCTCGTCGACGCTCGGGCAGCTCGTGTTCTGGCGGGCGCTCGTCGGCTTTGGCATGGGTGGGGAATGGTCGGCGGGATCGGTCCTCGTCTCGGAGAGCTGGCCGGCGGAACATCGCGCGAAGGCCGTGGCGATGATGCAGGCTTCGTGGGCGGTGGGCGCGTTGCTCGCGGCCGGATTGTCGTCGCTGATCCTCGAGCCCTACGGATGGCGCGCGCTTTTCCTCATCGGTGCGCTGCCGGCGGTTCTCGCATTCTTCGTCCGCCGGAATATCGAAGAGCCTGAGCTCTGGAAGGCATCGCGGGCATCATCGGCCAGGAAGCGCTCGCTCTCGTCGCTCGCTTCAGGAACGCTTTTGCGCCGCGTGCTTCTCGGCTCTCTGCTCTCGAGTTGTGTGCTCGTCGCTTACTGGGGTCTGATCACATGGCTGCCGACATTCCTTGCCACGTCGACGAGCGGCGGAGGGGCGGGGTTGTCGCTGACGAAGTCCGCGCGGTGGCTGATTCTGATGCAGCTCGGCGCGCTGGCCGGTTATCTCTCGTTCGGCTGGATCGCGGACCGCTTCGGACGCAGACCGGCGTTCACGATGTTCATGATCGGTGCGTCGATCGTCGTTCCGGTTTATGCGTATGCAGCAGGGAACGCGCGGGTGCTGCTGCTGGTTGGCCCGCTCCTCGGATACTTCGCTCACGGTTACTTCTCGTTATTCGGCGCGCTGCTGTCGGAGCTCTTTCCGACAGAGATCCGCGCGACGGCGCAAGGATTCTGCTACAACATCGGGAGGCTCGTTGCCGCCGCCTCACCCTACTTCATCGGCGCGGCGATCGATGCCGGCGGCTTCCGTGTCGCCCTCGCCTCGATGTCGTTCTTTTTCGCGCTGGCGGGCGGGATCATCTGGCTGCTGCCGGAGACGAAGGCGACCGAGCTCGGCGCAACGGTATGAACATCGATCTGAGCTGCGACATGGGCGAGTCGAGCGATGCCGGGTCGCTGGCGGTCGAGGAGGCGATCTGGCCGCTGATCACCTCCGCGAACATCGCGTGCGGCGGCCACGCCGGCAATGATGCGTCGATGCGCCATGCGGTGCGGCTCGCGATCGCCCATGATGTGGCGATCGGCGCGCATCCCTCGTATCCCGATCGCGAACACTTCGGACGGAGGTCAATGGACATCGGTCGCGAAGCGCTGGGTGCGGCTCTTCGCGAACAGATTGGGGCGCTCGCACGGATCGCGGCGGAAGAGGGAGCAGCGGTCGAGCACGTCAAACCCCACGGCGCGCTCTACAACGACGCGCATCGTGACCTCGCGGCGGCACAAGCGATCGTGGAGGTCTGCAGGGAAGCGGGCGCGGCGATCGTGGCCGCGGCCGGGTCCGCGGTTGAGCGGGAAGCGCGTGGCAGGGGATGCCGCGTGATTCTCGAAGGCTTTGCAGACCGGCGATACCGCGGTGACGGATCGCTGCAGCCGCGCGGCGAAGAGGGTTCGCTGCTGCTCGACATCTCGGCGGCCGCCGCGCAGGCAGTCAAGCTCGCGCAGTCGGCACCGATCACGGCCGCAGACGCCACGACGGTGAACGTACCGTGCGAGACGATCTGCATCCACTCGGACATGCCCGGCGCGGTCGCGCGGCTGCAGTGCATCCGCGCCGCGCTGATCGATGCGGGCTTTGTGGTCGCGCCCCTCGATCGGGGGGAGTGAATGCGGCTCGATGCGAAAGTCACGCGCGCGGGCGATCGCGGCCTCTTCGTGCAACTCCCTGAGGACGTTTCCAGCGACGTGCTCGTTGCCGTGACGGAACATCTGCATGACCGCTTCGCGCCTTCCGCGGCGATTGCGGGTCATTCGAGCGTCCTGCTCCTCTTCGATCGCGAGCTCGAATGGTTCGACGGCGAGTTGTTGCTCGAGGTCGAGCCCGCAGTCTCGCGCGCGAAGGCGGCGCGTCACACGATTCCTGTGTCGTTCGACGAACGCAACGCTCCCGATCTCGAGGACGTGCTGGCGCAACTCACGATCTCGCGCGACGAGTTTGTCCGGCAACTGACGTCCGTTGCGCTGCGCGTTCGCTTCCGCGGCTTCCTTCCGGGATTTGCGTATCTCGATGGACTTCCGGACGCGTGGAACCTTCAGCGGCGCGCGACGTCGAGGACGCGCGTGCCGCAGGGATCGCTTGGGCTCGCGGCCGGGATGGCCGGATTCTATCCGTCGGATTCGCCGGGAGGATGGAACGTCGTAGGGCGCGCTTCCTCCGCATTCTGGGATCCGTGGAGAAACCCGCCCGCGCTTTTCGCGCCGGGCGATCTGGTGCGGATCGAGGCGGTCGCCGCGCTACCGGCACCGGTATCGGCGTCTCCCGCGAGGTCAGCGTCGAGGGGCACGCCGGTCGCGACGTGCGTCACCGCCGGCCAACGGTCACTCATCGTGGGCCCGCCGAACCTTGCGCGATACGCGGAGGGACTGCCGCCGTCCGGCGCGTTCGATCCGCTGCTCGCTGCGCGTGCGAACAGCGCAGTCGGAAACCCGCCGGAAGCTGCGGTCCTCGAATGCACGCTCGTTGGTCCCGAGCTCCGGTTCGAAGCGGGCTGCAGGGTTGCATGGGAAGGCTCGGCGATCCGCTGGGAGAAAAACGGCGAGACGATCGACGGCCGCGTGATCGACCTGCGTCCCGGCGACGGATTGCGTGTCGGCCGGCTGACGGATGCGCTCCGCGGCTGGCTCGCGGTCTCAGGCGGGCTCGCGATCGACGCCGCGGTCTGCGACGCCGCGCCGGTTGGTCTCGCGAGCGGCGACGCTCTTCGTTCTTCCGAATGTGCTCTCGTCGACGCGAATCCACTCGGGCCCCTCGCGCGGTATGACGCGCGAACGCTCTCCGTCAGCGCCGGGCCGCACACTCTTTCGGAACCCGATCGAAGGAAAATCGCCGAGAGGGAGTGGATCGTCACGCCATCGCTCGATCGAACCGGCATCCGGCTGCAACCCGCGGGAGCTCGCATCTCCGCTCCGGCCTCCGTTCCAACTTGTGGCATGCAGCGTGGGACCGTGCAGCTTCACCCAAACGGCGACCTCGTCATCATGGGCCCGGACCATCCGATCACCGGCGGCTACCTTCAGCCCTTCACGGTCATCACGCAGGATCTCTGGAAAGTTGCGCAACTCCAACCAGGAGATCGTATCCAATGGCATTTCGCAGGCTGAGCGTTGCTCAGGGTTTGACCACCCGGTGTCATCCTGAGCCCGGGGAATGGCGGCGCGCGCCATGGAAGAGTTGATGAACCTTGAGG
>JAENWF010000201.1 GCA_016650215.1 Thermoanaerobaculia bacterium | reverse complement strand
TGGCAGCATTCGTACGCGACGTGGCGCCGGCTTCAGCCGGCGGTCTTTCGTCCCCTGCGCTCGAGTTCTGCCGCATCCGGCATGCCTGGTATTCAGCATTCGCGAGCGATGTGGCGCCGGCTCTCAAGCCGGCGGCTTTCCATCCCCTGTTGCCCCTGATCGCAGGATAAGCGAAGGATCAACGGTGGCACCGCTGGGATCGTGTTCCACACAGAAACTCGTCCTCTATCAACGTTTGATCTCGATCACGAGGTAGGGGTTCATCGCGCTTCGTGCGAGGAATCGGAATGGTGGGAACGACAGCATCGCGAACCATGCGGTCATGGGCCAGGCGAAGAGGCGGCCGTACCAGTGGCGGCCGACCTGTTTGTACGCGAATCGTTCGCGTGGGCTGAGCGCGCGAAGTTGGACGGGCTCGCGGATGTATCCGCGCACGTTCGCGAAGGTAGGGAGGAACCCTTCGTCACCGCGGTGCCAGCGCGCGGAGCCTCCGACGCTGCTGTGCCAGAAGTCGATCGGGAACGCGCCGTTCGGAAAATCGAGATAGACCGTGCCGCCCGGTTTGGTGACTCGCAGCAGCTCGGACATGAAGGTCGTTCGGAGTGCGTCGCGATCGGGGAGCGGGGTGACCGTGTACGCCGCGCCCCCCATCTCCGCGACGCCGATGTGTTCGATGACACCCGATGAAATCACGGTGTCGAAGAATCCGTCGGGGAAGGGGAGGCGCAGCGCGCTTGCGACAGCGAGACGATCCCGCTGCGCGCGCTCACGCCATTGCCATTTGCGCAACGCAGAGAGATCGATCCCCCACGCGTCGAATCCGAGCTCGTTGAGGACATCGACCGACACACCGTTGCCGCACCCGCAGTCGAGGATGCGCGTGCCTCGCGTGAGCTTCGGAGCGTAGAAGCGCTCAATCCTCCAACGCGACCCCGCGACCTCTGCTTCGAGTCCGCGCCGATGCTCCTCGGTCAGCTCTTCCTGACCTGTGAAATGGTCGTAGTACGCGCCGCCCGCAAAATCGGCGATCCCGTCCGACAACGGGTACGCGAGATTGCACGCCGCGCAACGAAGCTCGGCAGCCTGCTGACTCAAACGGCCGCGACAGTGGGGACAGGCGAAGATCATGGATGGGGATTGCTTGCGGGCGTTCAAGTCACGCGCGAATCGCAGCCGATGATACCCTCCGGCCGAATGTCGTTGGTCGTCGTACACACGCCAGATGTGGTCGGCGAGCGGATGGCGGGGCCGGGGATTCGTGCGCTCCACCTCGCGCGCCAGCTCGCGCGCCACGCGACTGTTGCACTCATCGCAAAATTCGAGAACGCGTCGGAGGAAGCGGGAGTGAGCTTCGTCCAGCATGGATCCTCATCGGCGGCAAACGCGCTCAAGGATGCGCGCATCCTCATCGGACAGCCGGCGCGCGGATTCCGGAAAACTCACCGCGATCAGCGCGTCGTCTTCGACCTCTTCGATCCGACCGTACTCGAGCTGCGCGAGCTTTACGGAAGCGCTCCTTCGCTGCGCCAGCGCGTCCATCTCGGCGCCGAGTGGGGAAGGCTCGCGTTTGCGCTGATGACCGCAGACCTCCTGATGTGCGCGGCACCGAAGCAGCGCGCGTTCTACCGCCAGCTTCAGGCGAACGACGCGCCGTGGATTGAAGTGCCGTTTGGGCTCGATCTCGCCGACTCGCTCACTTGCCCGCAGCCGCAGGACAACATCATCGTCTGGGGCGGCGGGGTGTGGGAGTGGCTCGACCCGGCGACGGCGATCGATGCTGTGCAGCGGCTCAATCGCGAAGGCCTCCACTGCAGCCTCCTTTTCATGGGTCGCCAGCGGCCGAACGACGTCCTCGTCGATCGGCGTCGCGACGACCGATTCACGCAGCTCCTCGCGCGCGGCGGCCCGCATGTTTTCGCCAATGCAGGCTGGGTTCCCTACCGGGAGCGGCTTTCGTGGTTGCGCTCTGGCAAAATCGCGATCATGCTGCACCGCCAGACGGCGGAGGCTGAGTACTCGATCCGGACGCGCCTTTTTGACGCGATCGCGGCAGGAGTTCCGGTCGTCGCCACGAAGGGCGGGTTTGCGGCAGAGCTCGTCGAGCAGGAACAACTCGGGCTGGTAGTCCCCCCGGGGGACACGGGAGCGGTCGCAAATGCGATCCGGCGGCTCCTCACCGACGACGTTCTGTACGCGAGATCCGTAGAGAGACTCGAGCGAGTGCGTCCCCGATTTGCATGGGAGAACGTCACCCGGCCTCTGACCGAGGCAGTGAATCGATGGCTGAAGCAACCATAACGAAGGCGCCGGAGAGCATTTCACCGATCGCGGAACGGGCGCAGCTCCGCAGCGTTCCGCATCGCGCTGACCTCTCGATCGTCATCGTCACCTGGAACAGCGAGCGCTGGATCGAGCGCTGCCTCAGCTCGATCCCGGCCGCCTGCGCGGGGCTCGAGTACGAGATTGTCGTGTACGACAACGCGTCGTCGGACGGCACGATGAAGTTGCTCGACGGGTCGGGCGGCGTACAGCTTCTTCGTGGCGAAGCGAACGATGGCTTCGCGGCCGGCGCGAATCGCGCGCTCGCGCAGTCGTCGGGGCGTTATCTTTTTCTCCTCAATCCCGACTGCGAGCTCGAGCCTTCCGCGCTCACCTCGCTCGTGGCGTTTCTCGACGCGCATCCGCAGGCCGCGGCGGCCGCGCCTCTGCTCGTCGACGAGAGCGGCGATTCGCAGCGCGAGTTTCAGCTCCGCCGTCTCCCGTCGCTGCGACACCTCGCGTCGGAGGCGTTGCTGCTCGACAAGATCGTCCCGCAGAACCGCGCGACCGCGCACTATCGTTATCGCGATCTCGACCTGACGACGCCGCAGCGCGTGGAGCAGCCGGCCGCGGCGGCGCTGCTGATTCGCCGCGAAGTCGTTGACGAGATCGGCGCGTTCGACGAGCAGTTCGCCCCCGCCTGGTTCGAAGACGTCGACTACTGTCAGCGTCTTGCGTCAGCGAAGAAAGAAATCTACGTCGTGCCGTCTGCGGTCGCGCGGCACTTCGGCGGCGCAAGTCTCGAGCACATGCCGTACGGCGAGTTCCTCGACACCTGGTACCGCAACATGTACCTCTACGCGCGGAAGTGGTTCACGCGGAGCGAGGCAGAAGCGCTGCGGTGGGCGATCATCGTCGGGATGATGTTGCGCTGGATCGCTGCGCTCGCCGGCGTTCGCAACGGCAGCTCGAGCCGCCGCGCCGCGCTGCGGACATACCGGGCGATCATGCAGAAAGCCTTGAATCAATGGCGGACCGCCTGAGCGGGGACGCATCTCTCGTCTCCGTCGTCCTCGTCACCTGGAACAGCGCGCCCTACCTGCCGCGATGTCTCGACGGAGTGCTTGGCCAGACTCACGCCGCGATCCAGTTGATCGTCGTCGACAATGCGTCGACGGATGACTCGGTGGCGGTCGTCCAGATTCAGGCGCCGCGTGCACGCATGATCCGGAATGATTCGAATCGTGGATTCAGCGCCGCGGTGAATCAGGCCATTGCGGTCGCGCGCGGCGAGTTCGTCCAGCTCGCCAACCCCGACGCCTTTCTCGAGCCGGAGTATGTGGCGCGCCTGGTTGCCGGACTCGAGCACGCCGGGCCAAAGTATGGAGCGGCAACCGGGAAGCTGCTGAAGGCGGATGGTTTCGAGATCGTTCCGACGAAGAGGCTCGACTCGCGCGGCATCGCGATGACGCGGTCGGGACGCCACTTCGACATCGGACAGGGCGATCCGGATGGTGGCCCGACGGCGAACATCGAGATTTTCGGCGTCTCGGGCGCTGCCGCGCTCTACCGGATGGCTTTTCTCACCGATGTCGCAATCGACGGCGAGATCTTCGACGAAGACTTTTTCGCATTTCGCGAAGACGCCGATCTCGCGTGGCGGGGACGTCTCTTCGGCTGGCGTGGGCTGTACGTTCCCGCGGCAGTCGGCTATCACGTTCGCCAGGTCACGCCGGAGAAGCGGCGGTCGATTTCGCCCGAGATCAACATGCATTCGGTCAAGAACCGCTTTCTGCTGCGGATGAAGAATGAAGGGCTGCATCTTGCTTGGAAGAACGCGCCCTGGGAGACCCTCCGCGATCTTCTCGTGCTTGCCGCATCGCTGACCATCGAGCGCACTTCGTTCCCCGCATTCGTCTGGCTGCTGCGCAATCGCAAGCGCGTCCTGGCGAAACGCCGCGCGATTCAGAAGCGCCGCGTCGTGAGCGACCGCGAGCTCGCGAGGTGGTTCCGCTGAAGCTCGCAATCCTCGGCACACGCGGCGTCCCTCCGCAATACGGAGGCTTCGAGACGTTCGCCGCGGAGCTTGGAACGCGACTCGTGCAACGGGGACACGAGGTGTCGATCTACTGTCGCACGCGGACCGGCGAGCCGGCATGGAACGGGATCCGCCGTATCGAGCTGCCGGCGTTCCCGCACAAGTACCTCGAGACGGTGTCGCACGCATTTCTGTCGGCACTCGACGCGATGCGCCGCGACTTCGACGTCGTCCTCGTCTGCAATGCCGCGAACGCGTTCACCGTCCCGCTCCTGCGCGCGGCGCGAATGCCGGTCGCGATCAACGTTGACGGTATCGAGCGCAAGCGCCGCAAGTGGAACCTCCTCGGCCGGGCGGTCTACATGACGGGGGAGGCGTTCTCCGTCTCGTTCGCGAATCGAGTCATCGCGGATGCTGAGGTCATCGCGGAGTACTACCGCGAGCAGTTCGCGATCGAGCCGGAGGTGATTCCGTACGGCTCCGAGTTCCCCGTCGAAAACGATAGCGATGTCCTGCAGCGCCTCGGCATCGCGACGCGAAATTACATTCTTTATGTGAGCCGCTTCGAGCCGGAGAACAACCCGCTCGAAGTCGTCGAGGCGTATCGCAAGCTCGAAGGCGCGCCGCCTCTCGTGATGCTCGGTTCCGCGCTTTACGACAAGGCATTGAGCGAACAACTCGAGCGCTCCAAGTCGGAGCGAGTCGTGTTCCCCGGCGCGCTCTACGGCAACGACTACCGGACTCTGCAGCGAAACGCGCTCATTTACGTTCAGGCGACCGAGGTCGGCGGAACGCATCCGGCGTTGATCGAGGCGATGGCGTCTGGCGGCGCGGTTCTGGCGCACGACACGCCGGAGAATCGGGAAGTTGGCGGCGACTCCGTCGGTTACTTCGCGCTCCGCCCGGAGGAAACGCTCTCGACCGCTCTCCGGGCCTGGCTCCTGCAACCTGAAGAGCGCGAGGCCTTTCGCGCGCGCGCCAGAACACACGCTCGCGGCCGGTTCAGCTGGGAAGCGGTGACAGAGGAGTATGAGGGGTTGTTTCGGCGGTTGGCCGGTTAACGGTTAACCGTCCGCCGAGGCCTCTCACGCTCCCCCTAGACGCTCCCGCGACCACCCGCGTATATGGCGTAGGCGGGACATGCAGTACATTTCGCTCAAAGGTGTGACGGACTAAATGCTGAAGCAGCAGGCGACGATGGTGACGAAGATCGTCTATCTCGTCGATCTCGCACTCACCTCAGCCGCGTTCTTTGCGGCCTTCTTCATCCGCGATGTCGTTCTGACCGCGGTCGCTCCTCAGCAGTTCCCCACCGGCCTCTATCCGCTCGAGGATTACCTCAAGATCTATCCGCTCGTCCTGGTGATCTGGTCGATCCTGCTCTTCAGCTATCACAGCTATCACAGCCACCGTACGATCCCGCTCACCCGCGAGGCGCTGACGATCTTTCGCGTGGCGATTGTCGGCAACGTCATTCTTGCGACTCTTGCCTACCTGCTGCCGATGCGGCAGCTCTCGCGCACATGGTTCGTGCTGTTCGGCGTTCTCTCTGCGTTTCTGCTCGTCGGGGAGAAGATTCTCCTGCGCGTGCTCGCGCGCTACGTCCGGTCGAAGGGTCTGAACTATCGGACGGTGATGATCGTCGGCACCGGCCGCCGCGCGATCGACATCGCCGGCATGATCGTGAATCACAAATACTGGGGCTACAAAATCCTCGGCTTCGTCTCCGACGGACACCGGCTGCCAAGCGGATGGGGTCTCTATCGCGTGTTCGGCAACGTCCCCGATCTCAAGCGGATCCTCGAGGATGACAAGGTCGGTCCGATCGACGAGATCGTGTTTGCAGTCACGCGCAAGAAGCTCGACGAGATGAAACAGATCTTCCTCATGTGCGAGGAGCTCGGAATCCGGACGCGGGTCGCGATGAATTTCTTCCAGAATCGTGTCGCGCGCCTGGAGATCGAAGAGCTCGAGGGCGTGCCGTTCCTGACCTTCACGACGACGCCCTCGAACGAGACGCAGCTCGCGTTCAAGCGCGTTCTCGATCTCGCGGTCTCGCTCATGATCCTCGCATTCTCGCTTCCGATCATCCTGTTTGCGGCGCTCGCGATCCGGTTGACGTCGCCCGGTTCGGTCCTTTTCAGACAGGAGCGGATCGGTCTCAACGGCCGCATTTTCATGCTCTACAAGTTCCGGACGATGATCGAAGATGCGCACGAGCGGCGTCACGAGGTGAGTCACCTCAACGAGATGACGGGCCCTGTATTCAAGGCGAGCCACGATCCGCGCGTCACGCCGATCGGCAAATTGCTGCGGAGGTTCTCGCTCGACGAGCTGCCGCAGCTCTGGAACGTACTGCGCGGCGACATGAGCCTCGTCGGACCCCGCCCGCCGATTCCGGAGGAAGTGGCGTCGTATCACCGCTGGCATCGCCGCCGTCTCTCGATGAAGCCGGGCCTCACGTGCCTCTGGCAGGTGAGCGGCCGCAATCAGGTGGATTTCGACCGCTGGATGCAAATGGATCTGCAGTACATCGACAACTGGTCTCCCGCGCTCGACCTGAAGATTCTGCTGCGCACCATCCCCACCGTTCTCTCCGGCCGCGGCGCGTCATAGACTTCGGCTCCCCGGTGATGACGATCACACGCCGAGTGGTTAGCGGCCTCAGGAAGGAATGCGTCACTCCCTCCCTCCGTTTTTGTAATTGTGATAGATAAATTGAAATTACCCTTTTTTTCTCTTTCTCGTCTTCGCTGGGTGGCCCTTAGTGTTGTCGTAGTGCTGTTTGTCGGCACGACCGCATCGGCGACCCCAGGCAAGCTACGCAAATATCCCGGAGGAGTGCCCGGGCGTTACATCGTTATGCTTTCGGAATCAACGAACACCAAGGAAGTCGATGATGTTGTCGGGCAGCTCTCGCAGAAGTACGGTCTCGAAGTGAAGGTAACCTGGCGCAACGTGCTTCGAGGTTTTGCCTGCGCCGCGACCGAGCAGCAGGCCGCAGCTCTTGCGGAAGATCACCGGGTCGCTGTCGTGGAGCAGGAGCTCGAGGTAAATTCACCGGTTGAGCCATCGGGTATGCAATGGGCCAACCACAACTACCTCGGAACGAATTACTACCTTTGGCATCTCGATCGGATCGACGAGTTGACATCGGCTCAGATGGATTCGCAGTACGACATGTGCCCGGAGGCGCGCGGCGTCGTCGCGTATGTCATCGACAATGGAGTGTCGACCGATCACGAGCAATTCGAGCCGGCGACCGAGGGCGGCCGCGTCAAACTCTCCATCGATGCTACGGTCGCAGGATTCCCATTCGATACATCGAACGCCTGTGCACAGACCGCCGAAACCGTCGGTGACTGGACGTTTCATGGCACTGGTGTCGCCTCGACTCTCGCTGGGACGACCGTTGGTGCCTCGAAGCCGATTGTCGTATCTCTTCGAGTGAGAGAATGTGGTGGACGAGCACTAACGTCCTACAGCATCACTGCATTCGATTTCATTCAGAGTTCCAGCAATCCCTACGTTGCCTACCAGGGAGTTGCGAACTTCAGCAGTACGTCTCCACTTTGGGCAGCCGGCGGTCAGGCACCTGTGGGTTGGGAACAAGCCATTCGCGGAATGGTCTTTCCGACAACCACCGTTCAGCAGCCTCGCTACGGAGTCCCGTTGTTCACATCGGCGAACAACTTCTCGATCGATGCGTGCAACTTCGCTCCGGCTCACTGGGCATACACGAACACAAATACCGCAGGATTCGTGTTTACCGTTGCCGGAACTGATGTTGTTCAAGCGGGTGCCGCCGACTCACGCTGGCAGACTTCCGGAATCGGCCTGAATAGCGGGTCGAACGGAGGGGCTTGCGTAAGCGCATATGCCCCAGCGGCTTCGGTTTTTCACGCAAAGCGCCCGGGAGATAACTCGCTCTACACGTTCAGCTCGGGCACATCATATTCGGCCCCGCTCGCAGCAGGGGTTGCGGCGCGCTACTTGGAGCGTAGAGCCGCTCTTGGCTATGCTCGCACAGCGCCGCAAGCGGTTTACTCGTACCTTCTCAGTCAGGCACAAACGGCGGTGCAGAACACGAATACCAAGGAGCAGTGGGGCTGTTACAACTTTCTGAACGGAGAAATGATTTTCAAAGCCGATGGATCCAATTGCGTAGCCGGGAAGGGTCCGGATCCTAACAATCCGGCAACGCCGTATCATTTTCCGTCAGTTACCAATAGTTCGAACGCAAAAATGCTTTACTCCACGGTGCTGCCATGTCCGTAGCTCGCTCGGTCGCACTCATAACAGCCTTGCTGCTTGCGTTTCCGATTCTGGGTTCTGACGACACGAACGGGGATCGTTTCGTGGAAGTGCTGATCCCGTTGGCGTTTGCGTATCAAGCGAACGCCCTGACGCCTGTGGTGATCGAGGGGGCGTATGGAAGCCGGTGGACCGGCGAGGCGTGGTTTCACAATGGAACCGATCTGGATGTGGGAAGTCCGATTCATAAGGGAGAGATCTGTCTTTTCCCCACGCCCTGTCCCGTTCTTTACCCAAAACGAACAACGACACCGATTCGTCTGCTGCCATTTATTGTTTCCGATCCGAATCGTGGAGCACTGTTCTCGATTCCCCTCGACAGCGCGAACACATTCCGGTCGTTCACGTTCTCGGCGCGTGTCCTTGAGCTTTCGAGGCGGTCGCAGCCCAATGGAGTCGAGGTACCCGTTGTGTGGGAACGGGAGTACCTGTCAGCTCCTTCGCGGCTGATCGGGATTCCGCGGAAGGCGGAGAGCCGCGTAGCCCTTCGAGTGTACGATCCACGTCGCACAGCAGGCAGCTCGGTGCGCATTGATCTCGTGGCTCTCGACGGGAGCGCGATCGCGAGCAAGGTGTTGATGCCCGGCGCCAACCTTACAATCGACGAAGGGCAACCAGGCTACGCCGCGATCAACGATCTCGAGGTTGAGTTTCCGCAACTCGCGGCCTACGATCGATTCGACATTCTCATCACGCCGCTGACCGCGGGCATGGAGTTCTGGGCGTTCGCCGCAGTCACGGATCGCGACACGCAGCACGTGCTCTTCATCACTCCGGACCGCTGAGTTGTCTCAGTCAGGGGTGCCGGACGCTCCGGCATCCCTGATGCGGCCCGCGGTAGGCGGAGTCTTTGGCTGCGCCCCATCCCCACCGTTCTCTCCGGCCGCGGCGCGTCGTAGACTTCGGCGCATGCCGAAGCTTGATCCGACCACATCCGAGTTCCGCGCGGCCGGTCACCGCATCATCGACTGGATCGCGGACTATCTCGAGAACATCGACAGCCGCCGCGTGCTCTCGAACGTATTGCCGGGCGACATCGAGCGGCAGTTCGCCGCGGCTCCGTCGTCGCAGGGACGCAGCTACGACGAGCTGATCTCGGACTTCGAGTCGAAGATTCTTCCCGGCATCACTCACTGGAATCACCCGTCGTTCTTCGCCTACTTTTCGATCACCGGGTCGCAGGCCGGCATTCTCGCGGAGCTTCTCTCCGCCGCGATCAACGCGAACGGGATGCTGTGGAAGACCTCGCCGGCGTTGACCGAGCTCGAGACGCTCGCGCTCCGCTGGCTCCGCGATGCTCTGGGATTGCCTTCGAATCTCTTCGGCATCATCAACGACACCGCATCGATCAACTCGTTCCTGGCGCTCGCGGCCGCGCGCGAAGCGCTTGGTCTCGACATCCGCGGCCGCGGGATGACCGGCCGCGATCTTCCTCCGCTGCGCATGTACTGCTCCGAGCACGCGCATTCGTCGATCGAGAAGGGAGCGCTCGCCCTCGGCTTCGGCGCTTCGGGCGTCGTGAAGATCGCGTCTGACGATGCGTTCCGGATGCGCGCTGATGCGCTCGAAGCGGCAATCCGCCGCGACCGCGCTGACGGCGCACTGCCATGCGCCGTCGTCGCGACTGTCGGCACGACGTCGACTGCGTCGGTCGATCCGACGCGCGCAATCGGCGCCATTGCCGCCCGCGAACAGCTCTGGCTCCACGTCGACGCGTCGTACGCCGGCTCGGCGACGATCGATCCGTCGTTCCGCTGGTTGTGGGACGGTGTCGAGTCCGCCGACTCGATCGTCGTCAATCCGCACAAGTGGCTCTTCACGCCGATCGACTGCAGCGTCCTCTACACGCGCAAGCCGGAAGTGCTGCGCGAGACGTTCTCGCTCGTCCCCGAATATCTGAAGACCAGCGATACGGCCGAGGTGAACTACATGGACTACGGCCTCCAGTTGGGCCGCCGCTTCCGAGCACTCAAACTCTGGATGGTGATGGAGCACTACGGTCTCGATCGCCTGCGCGCCGTGATCCGCGATCAGGTCGAGATGGCGACCCGCCTGGCGGCTGAGTTGTTGAAGGTGCCCGGAGTCGAGCTCCTCGCGCCGCCATCGCTCAGCGTCATCGTCTTCCGTTTGAAAGCCGGCGAGGAAGCGACGATGAGTCTCCTCGAGCGAATGAACGCATCGGGCAAACTCTTCGTCTCCCACACGAAACTCCGCGATACCTACGGGATCCGCGTCGCGATTGGGAACGGCGCGACGGAATGGCGGCATGTCCAACAAATCGTCGACGGAGTCCGCGCTTCGGCAGAATCACGCTGAGCGGTGTCAGGACCCAACCCTGAGCGAAGCGAAGGGTCTTCTGAGAGCACGAGCGCTGCGCATGCACGCTCCCGGCTTGTGCTCTCAGAAGATCCTTCGCTTCGCTCAGGATTAACCCGAGTCCGTCACGATCCCAATCACTCTTGCCCCGAACTGCTCGAGCTTCGCATCCCCCACCCCGTAAACCTGCCGTAGCGCTGCCAGCGTTGACGGTTGTGCGCGCGCGATCTCGCGCAGGGTGCGGTCGCTGAAAATGACGTACGGGGGCACTTCGCGCTCTTCGGCTTCGCCGCGCCGCCATTTGCGGAGTGACTCGAACAGCGTCCGGTCGTACGGTCCGTCATCAGCGACGGATGAGGGGCGTGATGCCTTCTGCTCGACCTTCTTCCGCGTGACGATCGGTTGGCGCAGGCGGAGATCCGCCTCGCCTTTCATCAGCGAGCTCGATGTCTCGGTGAGATGAAGGACCGGGTATTCGTCGCTGGTCTGCAGCAGATATCCCTGACTGACGAGCTGGTAGACCCAGTCGCGGATCTCGTTGCGCGAGTGTCCCTTGAGCAGGCCGTAGGTCGAGAGCTGATCGTGATTCCGTTGCCGGATGCGCTCGATATTCTCGCCGCGCAGAACTGAGATCACGTGCCCCGCGCCGAACTGCTGCCGCAGCCGGTAAACGCACGAGACGATTTTCTGTGCGACGACCATCGCGTCGGGGACGTCGGTCGTCTCGCCGAGGCAGATGTCGCATGCGTTGCAGGAAGAGGGCTCGTATTTCTGGCCGAAATACTCGACGAGCGCGCGATGGCGGCAGGTGGTGCCGGAGGCGTAGCGGTTGATGTCGTTGAGATGGCGGATCGATGCCTCGAGAAACTTCGGATCAGGCTCGATCTCTTCGCCGCCGCGCTCGAGCATCGACTTCCAGAGCATGACATCAGCGCCGGAGTAGAAGAGAACGCACTCCGCCTCGAGCCCGTCGCGGCCCGAGCGGCCGGTCTCCTGCTGATAGTGCTCGACCGACTTCGGCATCGCCATGTGGACGATGAAGCGGACGTTCGATCGGTCGATGCCCATCCCGAACGCGACGGTCGCGACGACGATGTCGCAGCGTTCCGCACGGAACTCATCCTGCGTTTTTTTCCGCTCATCCTGGCTCAGGCCTGCGTGATAGGCGAGCGCGTTGTAGTCGCGTTTCTTGAGCGCGGCGGTGAGCGAGTCGACGTCCTTCCGGCGCGTGCAGTAGACGATGCCTGCCTCGCCCCGATGGCGCTCGAGCACTTCGACGAGTTGGGGAACCTCGTCGACTCGAGGCAGCACGCGATAGGTCAGGTTCGGCCGGTCGAAGTAGCCGACGAGTACCGCAGGATCGCGCAGGGCAAGCTGCTGGGCTATGTCGTGGCGCACCTGCTGTGTCGCGGTCGCTGTGTACGCATGCACCGAAGCATCAGGGAACTGCTCGTGCAGCGTCCGAAGCTGGCGGTACTCGGGACGGAAGTCGTGTCCCCAGTGGCTGATGCAGTGCGCCTCGTCGATCGCGAAGCTGATGACGTTGCTTTTCTTCAGCGTCTGCCGGAACGACGGCATCGCGAGCCGCTCGGGGGATACGAAGAGCAGCTTGACCTTCCCCTCGTCGAGATCGCGCTCGAGCGCGCGCAATTCGAACGGCGATTGCGAGCTGTTCATCTGCGCGGCGGGCACTCCGCACGCGAGCAGGCCATCGACCTGATCCTTCATCAGGGAAATGAGCGGCGAGACTACGACCGTTACACCGCCGCGGAGAAGCGCTGGTACCTGATAGCAGAGCGATTTACCCCCTCCCGTCGGCATGACGACGAGCGAGTCGCGCCCGCCGAGAACCGCGCCGATGGCCTCTTCCTGCAGAGGCCGGAGGGAGGTGTAGCCCCAATGCCTCGACACCACGTCGAGCATCTGTTCACGCACGCGCGCAATTCTCCCATGGCGACTGTGCCTCGCATAGAATCCCCGGCGTGCAGACGGTTCGCGCCTCCGAGCGCTACGGGCGGGCTCTTGCCGCCACCGCTGAGCTCCTCTCGAAACTTCGACTCGAATCGATGTTCGTCGGAGGGGTTGCGCGTTCGGCGTGGCTTGGCGGGAAGGTGGAACGAGGTTCGCTCGACGTGCTCGTGCTCATGAACGAACAGCAGAAGAATCAGGTCGCGATGATGGCGAGCAACCGCGGTTTCCGGCTCGAGCGCGAAGAGATCGCGCAGAGCGAGGAGCTCGATCTCGTCCCGCTCAACTTCATCGACTCTGAAGGGGACGTTCGCGTTTTCGTATTGCTCGCCAGCAATGCGCTATACGGAAGGATGTTCGCGAGCCGGATTCCAGCGCTTGTAGAGAGCGTCGAGAGCGTCGAGATCCAGATCGCCGCGGCCGAGGACCTCGCGCTGCTGCTGGCATTGGCCGACGACGAAGACTCGCAGCGCGACCGCGAGATGCTCACCCTCGTCCCAGGGTTCGACCGCAACGGTTACAACGAGCGGCTCAAATCGATCGGGCTTCCTTCGCTGGTGGTGGCCGAATGATCTGGGTCGATAAACAGGCTCAGCTCGACAAAGCGCTCGAGCAGATCGCCGATCACCGGATTATCGCCATCGATACCGAGGCCGATTCGCTCCACTCGTACTTCGACAAGGTCTGCCTGATTCAGATCTCGGACACCACCGACGACTTCGTGATCGATCCGCTCGCGCGTATCGACATCGCCCGCTTTGGCCAGATCATCGGCGACCCCTCCATCACGAAAGTGCTGCACGGTGCCGATTACGATCTGCGCATTCTCAACCGCGATTTCGGCTTCGTCATGTCGGGCCTGATCGACACGATGGTCTCCGCGCAGCTTCTCGGATACGAGGCGTATGGACTGGCCGCACTGCTCGAACGTCATTTCAGCGTGAAGGTGAACAAAGCGCATCAGCGCGCCGACTGGGCGATGCGCCCGCTCCCGCCCGACATGCTCGAGTACGCGGCGATGGATACACGCTTTCTCGTTCCGCTTGCGGCCAAGCTCCGCGAAGAGCTGGTCGCCCTCGGACGCTGGGAATGGGCGGTCGAGGAGTTTGGCCGTCTCGAGGCAATCCGCTTCCGAGAGTCGTCGGAAGATGAGGAGCCGTGGCGAAAGATCAAGAACATCAGCGGTCTCGATCGACGAAGCCTCGCGGTCCTTCGCGACCTTCATCGCTGGCGCGACGCGCTCGCGCGCAAAGCCGATCGACCGCCCTTCAAGATCATCGGCAATGACGCGATGGTCGATATCGCGCGCGAGAAGCCCGAATCAGCGGAGGCTCTCGGCAAACTGAAGAGCGTGGCGCAGTATCACCGGCAGCGTTACGGGCGCGATCTCGTCGAGATCGTGCAGAAAGCCGTATCGATCGCCGAGGCCGACCTTCCGCAGCGCGGTGAGCCAAAACAGTGGCTGCGCGACAAGGCGCTCGAGAATCGCATCAATCTGCTCAAACGAGTCCGCGACAAAGTCGCCGCCGACCTGAAGATCGATTCAGGCCTCCTGGCGCCGCGCCACGTCCTCTCCGCCATCGCAACCACCGGCACGCTCGACGACATCCCGGCCCTCCGCCGCTGGCAGCGGGTGCTGCTCGAGGAGAAGTTGATGACGTCGCTGGGCGCGGGGAAGTGAGTAGTGCTGAGTGCTGAGTCGTCGTTTCATCCTGAGCGCAGCGAAAGGATCAACGGTGGCACCGCCGCAGATTTCGCCACCTGCGATTTCATTCACACCTCTCAGCAAGCGAAACGCGCCGGTTCTGTGTGGTGCCGTCGACCCGCGGCGGCGCCCTTTTAGTCATCGGCGATACCTGGTCCAACGGCCACACAGCGCCGCCGCGGGTCGACGGCGCCACACAGAGGCCTCGACACTACGTCCCTCGTATAGAATTCGCGCCGCATGGAACGGAGCACTGAATTTCACGTGGTCGTGATCGGATCGGGGCCGGCTGGATGCACGGCGGCGCTCTATTTGTCGCGCGCCAATCTCATCCCGCTCGTGCTCGAGGGGATTCAGCCCGGCGGGCAGCTCACGATCACGACTGACGTCGAGAACTTCCCTGGATTTCCAGAGGGGATTGTCGGGCCGAAGCTGATGGATCTGATGCGGCAGCAGGCGGAACGCTTCGGCGCGGTCTTCCGGATGGAGCAGGTCGAGAGCGTCAATCTCCGGACGCATCCGTTCGAGATCACGACCGATCAGAAGATCTATCAATGCGACGCGGTGATCATCGCGTCCGGCGCTTCTGCGATGCAGATCGGTCTTCCCTCGGAGAAAGCTCTGCAGGGATTTGGCGTGTCGTATTGCGCGACCTGCGACGGCTTTTTCTTCAAGGGGAAGGAGATCGTCGTCGTCGGCGGCGGCGACTCGGCGATGGAGGAGGCGACCTTCCTCACGAAGTTCGCGAGCAAGGTCACCGTCGTTCACCGGCGCGAGGAGCTGCGCGCGTCGAAGATCATGCAGGACCGCGCGCGCGCCAATCCGAAGATCGAGTTCGTTCTCAATTCCACTGTCGAGGAAGTCTTTGGCACCAAGGAAGGCGGCGTCACGTCGCTCACGATCCGCAACCTGAAGACGAATGAAGCGTCGGAGATGAAAGCGCAGGGTCTCTTCGTGGCGATCGGCCATACGCCCAACACCAAGGCGTACGAAGGGCAGATCACGCTCGACGACAAGGGCTACATCGTGCTGCCGCACGCGCACTCGACACAGACCAACATCCAGGGCGTCTTCGCGAGCGGCGACGTCGTCGACCACGTCTACCGGCAGGCGATCACCGCAGCCGGCACTGGCTGCATGGCGGCTCTCGACTGCGAGCGCTGGCTTACGAATGAACGGATCACCGAGCGATGGGGACTCCCTAAAGGGGAGGAGGAGCGGGTTTGACAGCTAGCCCATCCGCCGACACGATCCTCATCCTCGGCGGCGGAGGGATGGTTGGCGTTCAAGTGGCGCGCGAAGCAGCGCGCGAGCTCAATCCGCGCCGCATTGTCATCTCGGCGCTGACGCAGCGCGAAGTCGACGACGCCGTTGCGACACTCTCCGCCGAGACGCCCGGGATCGAGTACGCCGGCGCGGCCGCAGACATCTTCGTTCCGGAGGCGCTGCAGGGGAAAGACCGCGCGGAGCTGATCGAGAACCGTGAGTATTTCGACGAGCTCTTCGCCGAGATTTTCTCGCCTGAGACCGACTACTCCGGCTCGGCGTTCTCGAAACTCATCGAGCGGCATCGCCCCGACGTCATCGTCGACTGCATCAACACAGCGACGGCGATCAGCTACCAGGACGTCTTCACCGTCTCGCGCCGGACGAAGATGCTGCTCGACGCGCTCGAAGGGCGCTCCGGCGCGATCGATGCGAAGGAGCTGCAACCCCTCGTCAAATCGGTGCGCGAGCTTCTGATCGCGCAGGGCATTCCGCAGATCACGCGGCACATCCTGTTCCTTCACCAGGCGCTCGAGGAGAGCTCGGTGCGCGTCTACGTGAAAGTCGGGACGACGGGGACGGGTGGGATGGGTATCAACATCCCGTATACGCACAGCGAAGACAAGCCGTCGCCGCAGCTTCTTGCGAAGTCGGCGATCGGGTTCGCGCACACCGGACTGCTGTTTCTGCTCGCGCGCACGCCGCGCGGCGCCGAGGGACGGCATGGGGCGACGATCAAAGAGATCAAGCCGGGCGCGATGATCGGATTCAAGCGGTTGGGTGAGACGCACGTGCGCCTTCGCGGCGATCGCGACCGCGCATTTCTCGTAAACGCGCGCGAGGAGGAGATCGGCGACGCCCTCGATACGCGTCAGTCGGTCGATCGCTACGGCCGGTTCGAGGGGCGCGACGTGCCGCTCAAGATCATCGGGGCTGACACAGGAGAGAACGGGTTCTTCTCGATCGGTGAGTTCCAGGCGATCACCTATCCGCGCCAGATGGAGTACGTAACGCCGGAGGAAGTCGCCCGCACCGCGGTGCTCGAGATTCTCGGGGCATCGACCGGACGCGATGTGCTCTCCGCAATCGACGGGGCAATCACCGAGCCGAGTTACCGCGCCGGCGTATTGCGCGATGACGCGATCCGGCAGATGGAGCGGCTCGAGCTCGCCGCGGGAAGCGATGTTCTGCCGTCGATCGCCGTCGGCCACCTCGGCCCTCCAAAGTTGACGAAACTCCTGACGGAGGCGTTCCTGATTCGCCAGGCGGCGGGGACAGATGACATCGACGTGATTCTCGATCGGAGTGCGGACGCAATGCGTGCGCTCGTCGAGCAATACCTCGAGGCGAACCCGCGCATCGTGAGCCTCATTGTGACGATCGGGATTCCTATCCTGCGCGCGGATGGGCGGAAGCTGCGTCTGACGCGCGGGCCGCGGATCAACATCCCTGCGATGGCGCCCGATGGCGCGGCCGTGCCACTCGATGAGAGGTCAGTCGAGCGCTATGCAGGGAACGGGTGGGTCGATCTGCGCCTGCCGAACTTCGAACTGTGGCGGGTGAGGCTCGCGCGTTTGTCGAAAGCGCGCCCCGACATCGTCGCGCACGGTTCCGCCGCCTTCGACATCGGCAGCTATAGCGGCGAGCGCTTCGTTCCCGGCGATGTGGTGGGCTGGCTCCTCACGAACGAGACCGACGACCAGGGCATGGTCGGGCACCGGCTGTACTAGGTTTCCCCCGGGCATCCTGAGCGAAGCGAAGTCCCCCGTCATCCTGAGCGAAGCGAAGGATCTTCTGATAGCACGAGCGACGGCCGAATCTCTTCACGTGACACGTTCTTCGAGACATGCACGAGCAGAGCTTGTGCTCTCAGTAGATCCTTCGCTTCGCTCAGGATGGAGCGCGGCGTCGCCGGGCGCCGCGCGCGAGACTAGAACGCGTTGAGGATGTACTCGAGCGGGTTGACCGGGTTGTTGTTCAGGCGCACCTCGTAGTGCAGGTGCGGTCCGGTCGAGCGGCCTGTCGAGCCCACGTAGCCGATCACGTCGCCGCGCTTGATGCGCTGGCCGGGACGGGCGGCGAAGCCTGAAAGGTGGCCGTAGCGCGTCGAGTAGCCGTATCCGTGCGAGACGTAGACCACGTTGCCGTAGCCGTTCGCCCACTCCGCTTTGACGATGATGCCGTCCGCGGGAGTGCGCACTGCCTGGCCGTTGGCCGACGAGATGTCGATGCCGCCGTGCTGGCCCGGCTCGCCGGTGAACGGATCGGAGCGCCCGCCGAAGCCATCGGTGAGAAGGCCGCGGACCGGGGCGGTTGAAGGCGTCGAGGAAAGAAGCTGAGACTGCGCGACGAACTTCTGTTCGAGAACCGAGAGGTCGCGGTCGAGACGGCGCGAGCGAAAGCTCATCTTGTCGACGTCATCCCGGTACGGGTTGAACGAGAGCTCTTCGCTCTGCCGCACGCCGCCGACACCACCCTGGCTGCCTTCGTCGAGCGTCGAGATGCCGGCGATGATCGCCAGCTTGCGCGTTCTGTCCTCGACAGTGCCGAGTTGAGTACGTAGTGATTCGACCGACTTACTGAACTGCTCATTCGCAGACTGCAGCTCGCGATTCTCGCGGGTCAGCTTGGAGAGCTCGTGGGTCTGTGAGAGAGAGGTGAAGTACTGGACTGAGAAGAAGGTAGAGAGGCAGAGCGAGGACGTGACAAGGGAAACCAGGGAAAAGAGCAGACGGTGCGATACCTTCAACTTTCGGAACTTGGCCCGCGCGTGCGGGACAAAGATGATTGTTGAGTAGCGCTTATCCATTGAATGCTCCCCTGTGTATTTAATATGGTGAACCGGACGACGGAAGGTGCATTGTCGTGAAAGCCCAAGTGTGAGTCAATGACAAATCGACGTAAAATCGCCCAATTTTGGAGACACCTCGCATGAGCGTAACTCCTCGCATTTGAAGCATTTCCGAGGCAAATTTATGTTGTTTCGCCATATAATCTCCGTAACGCCGCATAACCGTGTTCGACATCGCTAATAACAATAGCAGCTGCCGGCAGCGGGATTGTGATTCGGGTCACGCAATCAAAGCTGGGTGCTGAGTCCGACATCTACTCAGGCACTCAGCACTCAGCACTCAGGACTAATGGAGAGGGTGCGCTATCATCCGCGCTCGAAAACCATGCGCGCCGACTGGCACCAGTACTTCATGGGCATCGCCCACCAGGCCGCGACACGGGCTACGTGTCAGAGGAAGCATGTCGGGGCGGTGATCGTCCGCGACCGGACGGTGCTTTCGACCGGCTACAACGGCTCGGTTCGCGGGCTGCCGCACTGCGAGGACGTCGGTTGCGTGATGGAAGACGGGCACTGCATCACGACGGTTCACGCGGAAGCGAACGCGATTCTTCAGGCCGCGAAGAACGGTGTGTCTCTCGAGGCGAGTGAGCTGTACACGACGGCGTCTCCCTGCTGGAACTGCTTCAAGCTGATCGCGAACGCCGGGATCAGGAAGATCTACTACGGCGAGTTCTATCGCGACGAGCGATCGCGCGAAGTGGCTGAGGAGATCGGCATCGAGCTGGTGGACCTTCAGATGCCATCGCTCGTCCCCTGATGCTGATCCTCGGCGCTGACACGTCGCTTCCGTTGTTGTCTGTGGCGCTTCTCCGCGACGGCATCCTCATCGGCGAGGTCGCACTCGAAGGGAAGGGGTCGCGCAACGAGAAACTGCTCCCAGCCATCGATTGGCTCCTGACCGAGAGCGGCGTTGCGCGCGAGGCAATCGACCTCTTCGCCGTCACCCGCGGCCCCGGTTCATTCACCGGCGTGCGCATCGGACTTGCGACGATCCAGGGACTCGCGCTCGCGCTCGACCGTCCCCTCTGCGCGATGTCCACTCACGAAGCGATCGCCCTCGGCGGTGGGCACGACTCGGTTCTGATCGCGGACGACGCCGGCCGCGGCGAGTTCTACATCTCGCGGTTCGAGAACGGAGTGGAGACGATTCCGCCGCGGCTCGCGGCTTCAGTCGCCGAGCCACATCTGACCATCGCGGACGTGCTGCAACGAACGAACGTCGCCGCCAGTTGCGCAAAGCGCGCCGCGCAGCTCTTCGCGGCGGGCCGCGTCGCCGGCTACGCCGACATCACGCCGATCTACGTGCGCCTCGCGGAAGCCGAGGTGAAGCTGCAGCAGAAAGGTTGACGCTTGGCCGCCGAGCTCACGATCCGGCCTGCGCGCGACCATGACCTCGATGCGATTCACACGCTCGAAGTCGATGCGTTTCCTGCTCCATGGCGACGTGACTTTTTCGACTCCGAGCTGCGTGCGAGCGGGCGTCTCAACCTCGTCGCGATCCGCAATCGATGCGTCGTCGGCTATGTCTTCACGATGTGGATCTTCGACGAGATGCACGTGAACAAGATCGCCGTCTCGCGTTCGGAGCGGCGGAGGGGCGTTGCCGATGCGCTCATGGATGCCTGCTTTGCGTTCGCCCGCGATCACGGCATCACGACGATCTCGCTCGAGGTGCGCGAATCGAATCGCGAGGCGCGCGACTTCTACTCGCATCTCGATTTCGAAGCGAGCTACCTCCGCCCTCGCTACTACCCCGACGGCGAGGCGGCCGTAGTCATGACGCGGCGCGTCTGAATCGTCACTCTTCCCTGATGGCCACGATCGGGTCGAGCTTCGAAGCGATGCGGGCCGGGTACCACGTAGCGATCACCGAGAGGCAGATCGCGATCGCGTTCACTCCGATGATGTCGCTCGCGTCGAGGGTGAACGGAAGGTGGCTGACGAAGTAGATCTCGTTCGGCAGCGGGATCAACTTCCACCGATTCGCCGCCCATGAGAGTCCCAGACCGAAGACGTTGCCGAGAATCGTTCCGGTGATTCCGATCAGCAGACCGACCTGCATGAAGATCGACAGGATCGTCGCTTCCGTTGCGCCGAGGGTTCGCAGGACGCCTACGGCCGGGCGCTTCTCCATGATGAGCATGGAGAGCGAGGAGATGAGATTCAGCGCTGCGACAAAGATGATCAGCGAGATCGTCGCGAACATCACGATCTTCTCGAGGCGCAGCGCGAGGAAGAGCGGGCGGTTGATCTCTCTCCACGTCTTGACCGTAACGCAGGGAAAACGCGCCGCGAGGGGGTTCTGCGCAGCATCGGCAATCGCAGCAGGCCCGTACATCTCGATCGACGTCGGCTTGCCGCCGGTCGCGAAGAATGACGACGCTTCGGCAAAGGGAAGATACGCGTCGACCGGGTGCTCCTCCGACGCTGGAGGGAGGAGGCGGGCGACGGTGTACTTGCGGATGACCGGCACCGGGCCGAATGGTGTCAGCCGCACGCGCGGCGCGATCGCGACGATCTGATCTCCTCGATCGAGCCCGACGGACGCGGCAAAATCGCGCGTGACCGCAATCTCTCCTTCA
>JAENWF010000200.1 GCA_016650215.1 Thermoanaerobaculia bacterium | reverse complement strand
TCCTTCACCTCGTCCCACAGAGCCGCGCGGACGAGCGAGCGCTCAACGATCTCGTCGAGCGTCCGCCGGTCGTTCAAACCCCCGATGCGAAGTCCGAACGCCACGTTCTCGAAGACCGATTTCGGAAACGGATTCGACTTCTGGAACACCATGCCGACCTTCCGGCGCAGCGCAACGACGTCGACAGACGGGGCGTAGAGATCCTGATCGTCGATCGCAATGCGCCCTTCGACGCGCGCTCCCGGGATGATGTCGTTCATCCGGTTGATCGAGCGAAGGAACGTCGATTTGCCGCAGCCCGAGGGCCCGATGAATGCCGTGACCTGCTTCTCAGGAATGTCGAGATCGATCGAGTGAAGGACCTTCGTTTCACCGTAATAGAAGTTGAAGTCGCGAACCTGAATCTTCGCTGCAGGCTCGGACGGCGCGGCAGGCCGCGGCTGTACGTGTGGCGCTCTCGTACCCGGCGTTGGCTGTGTGGTCACAATTTCCATTGTAGTCATCTCGTCGGGACTCAGGCCTTCAGGCGCGAGCGCGTTCGCGTGCGGATGATCACGCCCGTCAGGTTCAGAAGAAACGTCAGCATCAGAAGCACGAAGACTGTGCCGTAGAGCAGCGGCTTGGTTGCTTCCACATCGGGAGACTGTGTGGATAGAATCAGCACGTGATATCCGAGGTGCATGAACTGGTCGGTCACGGCCCTGGGCAAATGTGGCAGGTAGTACGCAGCGCCCGTAAACAGAATGGGAGCCACTTCTCCTGCGCCCCGTGAGATTCCAAGAATTGCGCCCGTCAGGATGCCCGAGACCGAACCGGGCAACACGATCCGCCGAATCGTCTCCCACTGAGTGGCTCCGAGTGCCAGCGAGGCCTCGCGCTGGTCCTGAGGTACCGTCCGTAGCGCTTCCTCGGTCGCGACGATCACCGTGGGAAGAGTGAGAAGCGCCAGGGTCAGCGCGGCCCACAGCAACGAGCCCTGACCCCACATCAACTCACCCGGCGGCTGGGTCGCGCGGTCGATGTTGCGCCCCACAAACTGGATGAAGAATCCGAGACCGAAGAGTCCGAAGACGATCGACGGTACGCCGGCGAGATTCGCAACCGCGCTGCGCGTTACGGTTGCGAGAAGCGCCGAGAGGAAACGCAGGAAGAGCTTGCTCCGTCCCGGACGGCCCTTCGATGTCTTGTAGCGGCTCCAGGCCAGCCGCAGACCCTCGGCCGGGGTGTACTCGTGAAGGTAGACGGCAGTCGCAACTCCGAGCGGCACCGCCGCGATCGTCATGAGCAGCACGAGCGCCGCCGTCCCGACGATCGCGGGGAAGATACCGCCTGCCGTGAGACCTTCGCGCGGGGCCTGCGAGACGAACTCCCAGGTGACCGACGAAAAGCCGTTGACGACGATGTTGCCGACGATCACCGCGAGAATCGCGACGATCAGCACCACGCTCAGCCCAAGCAGAGTCACGGCGACGTGATCGCTGATCCGACGCCCACCCTGCAGGTGCAAACGAGAGCTGGCCATCGACGCGTTGCTCACGCCTTCTCTCCCTGCATCCGCGTCTGCATCCGCTTGATGACGAGCTGGCCCGCGGTGTTGCTGATGAACGTGATCACGAACAGCAACGTGCCCATGAAGAAGAGCGAAGCGTAATGCGCGCTGCCGACCACGACTTCACCGAGCTCCGCGGCGATCGTCGCCGACAGCGTGCGAAGGGGATCAGTGAGCGCGAACGAAGTAATCGCCGCGTTGCCGCCGGCCATCAGCAGGATCATCGTCTCCCCGATCGCGCGCCCGAATGCCAGGACGAACGACGCGAAAATCGCGGGCGCGGCTGCGGGCATCACGACTTTCCACGCGGTCTGAAATCGCGACGCGCCGAGCGCGAACGACGCCTCGCGATACGCGCGCGGAACCGCCGCCAGACCATCCTCGGAGATCGTGAAGATGATCGGAATGAGCGCGATTCCCAGCGCCACACCTGCGTTGTACGCGTTGAGCCGGTACGTGAAGCCGAAGACCTGCTGGAACCAGGTCGCCAGCACGATCAGCGCGAAGAAGCCGAGAACGACCGAGGGGATTCCCGCGAGCAGCTCGATCACCGGTTTCACGATCTCGCGCAGCTTCACGGGAGCGAACTCGGATGAGAAGAGCGCCGCGGCGACACCGAGCGGGCAGGCGAACAACAAGCCGACGAACGTCGACTTCAGAGTGCCCAGGATGATCGGGATCAGCGACACCTTTGGCACATCGGACGTCGGCTGCCAGATGTATCGGTCGGTGATGGTCGGCCCTTCCACAGCCTTGAAGAAGAATGCGTGGAAGTTCGCCTCTTTCTGAACCTCGGGGTCGGTGAAAATCGGGAGCGTCTCCTTGAATGTGAAGGCGAAGATCAGAGTAATAAAGAGGATGGCGACCCAGCCTGCAACCGAGAAGAGTGCGGTCATGAACGAGTTCGTGCGGAGACGTCTCCGCTCCCGCTTCCCGGTTGTGAGCTGGAAACGCGTCATTGAGTCTGCGTAGCGGTCCCGCCGGTGGTCGTCGCCGTGGCAGTGGATGCGGTCGTGGCGAGCGGGAAATAGCCGACATCAGTGACCAGCGCCTGCGCCTCCGGACCAAGACTCCACTGAACAAACTGCGTCACGCGCTCTGGCGCGTTCGAGGGATAGTAGAAGAAGAGCTTTCGGCTGAGAGGATAGGAGCCGTCAGCAACGGTGCCGATCGAGGGCTCGACGACGCCCTTGTCACCTTTGATCCCGATCGCGCGCACTTCCTTTGCGTACGCGATCCCGCCGTAACCGATTCCATTCTTATCGCGGCTCACCGCATTGATGATCGCGGCAGTTCCCTGCAGTGTCTGAACGGTGGGAACAAAATCACCCTTGTTCAGAACATGCTCGCGGAAATAATCGTAGGTCCCCGACGAGCTTTCGCGGCCGTAGATGATGATCGGAGCGTTGGAGCCGCCGACATCCTTCCAGTTCTTCGTCTTGCCGCCGTAGATGCCGGCAATCTGCTGGATCGTAAGCGACTTGACAGGATTCACGCTGTGCACGAACACGGCGAGCGCGTCGAGCGCGACGGGCGTCTCGACGATCTCTGCTCCGCGGCTCTGCTTCGCCTTCTCCAACTCGTCACTCTTCATCGAGCGTGAGGACTGCGCGAGATCGGCGGTGCCGTTGATCAAAGCGGCGATTCCGGTACCGCTGCCGCCACCGTTGACCTGAATCACGGCGCTTGGGTTCGCCTTCATGTACTCCTCGGCGAGGCGCTGGCCGAGAACGACCATCGTATCGGAGCCTTTGATGGTGACCGGCTTGCTCGACTGCGATTCAGGCGCGCTGGCACCACCATCGGCCGGTGCCGCTGCGCGCTCGCCACCACAAGCGAGGGCGAGCGAGAGGGCTGAGACGGAGACAATTCGGCCGATCACGGTTTCTGCGTTCATGGCGGCGAATCTACGCGCAGGGAGTGGATAGCCCGCGCACGCAATGTAAATTCCGCGTAAACCCGCTTGAATGGTCGTGGTCTAGTTTGATGGGAGGGTCTGTAACAGGGGAAGGCGAACCGCTTTGTTCGGTTGGTATGCTTTGCGGACATGCTCCGTTTCCACGGCTGGCAACTCGCTGGTGTTCTACACGACCTTGCGATGATCGAGACCGGCATTGAGCGCAGGATTCAGACCGAACAAGGGGCGGCGCAAATCCTCGTGAGTGACGGGTTTCTTCAAACCATCATCCTTGATGTTCATAACGCCGTGATTGCCTGTGCGCCATATCCGGACATGCGCCCCGCCGCAGAAACAGCGCAACGCTCCGAGATCATGCTCCGAGGGTCCGGTCGCAGGCTCTCGCTTGGTGAAATAGAGGTCATTCTCCGCGCAGTCCGTGAGTCGATCATCGCAGAGCTGAGCCGGGAAGTGTCCATCAGCATTCCGCGCGCGTATGCGGACCACGTGGACAACGAGCAGTTGTTTGGCGGAGAGACATACGAAGCCTTTCCGGGTGCCCGTGCCGATATTCGTGATGCGGGGAACGCCCTGGCGGTAGGTCTTGATACCAGCGCAGTGTTTCACCTGATGCGAGCCGTGGAGGTCGCGCTGCGGGCACTCGCCCGCGAGCAACGCGTACGGTTGCCGCGCAACAGACCGATTGAGTTTGCTGAGTGGCAGGACATGATTACCGCCGTTCGGACCAACGTCGATAAGGTACTCGGCCAATGGAAGCGGGGACCGCAGAAGGCGGCTGCGCTGGAGTTTTACGGTGATCTGCTAAACCAGTTCTCGGGATTCAAGGATGCGTTTCGCAATCACGTCATGCACTCGCGAAAGACCTATTCGCATGCCGAAGCCACTGAAGTCATTGCGTCCGTGAAGTCTTTCTTCGCCAGAGCCTCTAGCTACCTAGCCGAGGGCGGCAAGCGAATCAACTGGCGATCGCGTTGACCTACGCGACGTGCGGGTGTTGCGGAACGAAGGCGCGAAGATCCCGAGACTTGGTGACTTCGTATTCGTCGGCAAACTTCACGAGGTCGGCCACATCCCAGATGCTTGAGGTGATGCCAGCAGCCATCGCGGGCGTGCAGCGGATAGTCCGGTTGATACGGCAGAAGTTCGCATGCACGAAGTTGATCGCAAGCTGATGCGCGTGGTTCTCGACCTTGCGCGAGAAGGCGCAGGTCAGGCGGGTCATGCGGCGGTTGAATGTGCGGATGGAAAGGTTGTTCCGCTCAACGTAGGACGTGCTCACGTGGTCCAGATCGGGATCGCCAATCTTGACGCGGATTTCTTCACTCACGAAGCGACTCGGGCTGTATTTGCGACGGTCCTCTTTCGCGCTCTCGGCGTAGTGCTTCACGACCTGAGCGTAGTCAACGTTCTGGCCGAACACGGTCGGAACCGCCATGTTGTACGACTCGAAACCATCGGTTGAAAGCTGCACGCATTTACTCAGCCGGGGGTACTGCTAGCGTTTGACGGTCAGACCGTAACAGCTACCTAGAGGGTGGTCCCGGTGGCGGGTTCTGCCAAGGTTGTAGTTCCGGCAATTCAGTCCAACCGTGAATCCAAACTTTGCCGTCAGGTGATGGATGATTGAAGTAGAGCCACGTCCGCCCCGTCTGGGTGTCGATCTTCATGATCGTGGCGTCTCGCACGGTGGTGTTCCCGGCTTGTACGTCCGCCGCGAGCAATTGGTAGCGTGCCGTAGTGGGTGTGGCGGTGGTACGGGGAGTCTGAGCTACCGCTACGGCAACAGCGACAAGCAGAAGCAATCCAATAGCTATCGCGACACGTTTCATAGATCCTCCGGTCGTTTCTTGACGGTGCTACGATTGTCCCATGCGGAAGCGTCAGAAGAAGAAAGCCGAGAAGCGAGAGGATGGTGTCAGCGCAGCACAGCGCGTGATGGCCACCATCATCGCGCGCTCGGAACGTGACGCTCCGAAGCCGAAAAAAAAGGGGCGCCTCGGCGGCAAGACGCCCGCGATGGCCGCCGGCCTGACGGACTACGTCTGGACCGCAAGTGACCTGCTATCGCTCGGGTTGTGGTTCAACCAGCGCGCAGCGGCCTAGGTTACTGGCGCCGTGACGTGAGCGAGTCGATCACCAGCAGAATCGGGAAGAAAAGCATTCCCGCAACGCGGAGAATTCGATTCAACTCCGGAGAGCCGGTCACCTTCCTGGTGCGGCGCACGTTCGCCAAGACTTCGACGCGCGCCTCTTCTCGTGAAATCTCGCCTCGGTAGAACCGCTCGCTCGGAGAAAGGTAAGGTAGTTCGCTCATTTGCTCTCCCGGTACAACTCAACACTAGGCAGCAACGCGACTAGATATGGCTGCAATTTGACTTCCAGCAAGTCGCCTTCCATAGCGAAATGATACGGCAAGGAACTGTCGATGCTCACGATTGCTATCACCTTGCCTGAGGCGTTCTTTAGCGGCAATCCCAATATGCTTTTGTAGGGGCAATCATTAGCCACCGGATAGGGCGATTCTAGGCGCAAATTGCTTATCTCGCAATACTTACCAGTTTCGAAGCATTCAGAGATTAGACGTTCTGACTTGAGATAACGTTTCGGCACATCACGAGCATCGGTGCGTTCCTCGCGATCTCTCGCGATCACGGTAACGTATTGAGGATCTGAGGGTTCTTCCACGAGCAGGCTGGCAAAGATATGCTTCTCGCGCAGGTCCCATCGCCAGGACCGGAGGTAATTAGCGATCAGCCACAGGCAGTCTCGCTGGTAGGCGTGGTCGAGTTTCGCGGGATCTCCACTGCTGAGACGTCGGATAACCTTGGCAAACTCATGTTTCCGGTCGATGTAGTGTTCTCTGGCGTCATCCCACGCCTGTGGCTCCAGTTCACGGTACTGCCGGATCAACTGGAAGAATACATAGATCAACGTCAACCAGATCGCCGGGCCGCGCTTCTCATCCCACGTAAGGGCGTTGGTCAGCAGCAGCGGCGACAGGTACACGAAGGCCAGCACCGCCTGGCTTACCGTTTCCGGCCACGTCACCTTTCGGCGAGAAATCCGATGAATTCGGTTGTACCACCACCGGCCGAACTCGATTCGGAACCGGCTCAAGGATGGTTCCTTGTTATTGGTCAGAGTGTCCGGAAGTATACATGCGGGAAGTAAGTCTACGCTCTGCTGTTACAAACCCACCGTCAAACGCTAGCACTACCCAGCCGGGAGTGCAGATCTTTCAGGAACGCGACCGTTGAGTTAGTTGTGCGTGGCGCAACGCGCCACGGAGCACGAGCTTTGTATCTGCATCGAACGCTACGAACGTGTACACGTCACCAAGCCCGAAGAACAACCGCTGGTCGGCAGGCACGTTCTTCTGCTTCATTCCGACGAAACTCCAGATCTCATCGCACTGCACGCGCTTCGCCGGGATGTCGCGGAACCAACGGTCGTGAAGCTCCGAGCAGGCTGCGCCTGAGGAGCTTCAGGACAGTCATCTTGGCTACGCCCGTGATGCGGCAGGTGGAGGCAATCGAGGTACCTTCCACGAGTGAGGTGATGACCTGCACGCGCTTTTCAAAAACTCAGCTTGTTCATGCACAAGAATGTGCCATTCATCGCGCTCCGCCCTCGCGGAAACAGGAGTAGACTCCTCGTATCGTGGACCAAGAGCTACTCAAACAGCTCCTTCAACTCCCGAAGGATTGCGACGAGCGCCGAGAGGTTCTCGCGCTCATGGAGTGCCACTTCATGTCCACGGCGATGCTGAGGATCTCGCAGACTCCGCCAGAGCAGCAGATCGTGCTCGAGCGGCGGCTCAGCGAGATCGTCCATCGCGCGCACGCCCACGCGCTCTGACGCGCAACTCGATATGCTTAGGCGATCATGGCCGACCTCGACGAGGCCGCATCCGAAGGCACCGTTGCCTCACCTCCGGTAACCATTCCCGGCACGGTGAAAGTGCCACCGATCGTCGTCCCCGCCGATCCGGTGCGCCTCTTCAACCGCGAGTTCAGCTGGATCGAGTTCAACCGCCGTGTGCTCGCCGAGGCACAGGATCCTTCGGTGCCGCTTCTCGAGCGGGCGAAGTTCCTCGCGATCACCTCGAACAATCTCGATGAGTTTCTGATGGTCCGCGCCGGTGCGATCCGCGATCTGATCGCAGCGCGGATCCAGGAACGCTCATCCGATGGGCTGACGCCGAAGCAACAGCTCAAAGGGATCCGCGAGCGCGTTCATGCGCTCATGGCCGACATGTACCGCTGCCTCGATGAGATTCTCGTCGAGCTGCGCAAGGTGGGCATCACGGTCGAGACGTTCGCGGAGTTGTCGAAGAAGGAGCAAACCGCACTACGCGATCATTTCGAGCGCCAGATCGCGCCGATCCTCACACCGCTCGCCGTCGACCCGGGGCATCCGTTCCCGTTTCTCGCAAGCCGCGCGCTGAATATCGCGATCGCCCTCGAGAGCGAGCGCGGTGAGTCGCACGTGGCCTTCATGACGATGCCGCCGATGTTGCCGCGCTTCATTCCGATCCCCGAGAGCGGTCTTCGGTTCATCGCGCTCGAATCGCTCATCGAAGTTCATATCGCGCAGTTTTTTCCCGGCCTCCACGTGCGTCGCGTCGCACCGTTCCGCGTGACGCGGAACGCAGACATCATGCTGCAGGAAGACGAAGTGCAGGACCTGCTCAAGTCGGTCGAGAGCGAGCTGCGCCGCCGTGAGCGGAAGGAAGTCGTTTTCATCGAAATCGCCGCCGATCCAGGGGATGCGATCGTCGACCTTCTCTCGTCGGCCACGCACACCGGGCGTGAAGACATCTTCTTCACTCCGCGGCTGCCGAAGTTGTCGGATCTCATGCAGATCTATCGTCAGGCCGGAAAGCCTTCGCTCAAGGAGCCGCCGTTCAACCCGCGGATTCCGTCTCAGCTCGCGAGCTCCGAAGACATCTTCTCGATCATCCGGAAAGGCGACGTGCTGCTGCACCGTCCATACGACTCGTTCTCGGCGGTCGTCGAGTTCGTGCAGGCGGCGGCGGATGATCCCGACGTCGTCGCGATCAAGCAGACGCTGTATCGGACCGATACCGGATCGCGCATCGTCGAGGCACTCGCCGAAGCGGCCGAGCGCGGCAAGCAGGTGACGGCGATCGTCGAGCTCCAGGCTCGATTCGACGAGTCGAAGAACATCGCGTGGGCGCGGCGGCTGGAGGAAGCCGGCGTGCAGGTCGTTTACGGAATCGTCGGGATCAAGACTCACTCGAAGATCTGTGTCGTCATCCGGCGCGAGGCGGGCGAGCTTCGCCGTTATGTTCACCTCTCGACCGGCAACTACAACGCGATGACCGCATCGCTCTACACCGACATCGACCTGCTCACCACCGACGAGCAGATTGGCGAGGACGCGCTGCAGGTGATGAACCTGCTGACCGGCTACAGCATCGCGACGATTCAGGACATCTTCGACGGCCAGGTCGAGGGCTGGAAGTGGCGGAAGCTCATCGTTTCACCCACCGACTATCACGGCTGGACCCTGCGGATGATCGAGCGTGAGATCCGCAACGCGCGCGACGTGAAAAAGGCGCAGATCATCGCGAAGATGAACTCGCTCGTCGATCCGACCGTCATCGAGGCGTTGTACAAAGCCTCGCAGGCCGGCGTGAAGATCGACCTCATCGTCCGCGGTATCTGCTGTCTCGTTCCGGGCGTGAGCGGGCTCAGCGAAAACATCCGCGTCATCTCGATCATCGACCGCTTTCTCGAGCATTCACGCATCTTTCTCTTCCGCAATGGCGGCGACACTGAGCTGTGGGTTTCGAGCGGCGACTGGATGCCGCGCAACTTCTTCCGAAGAATCGAAGTCACCTACCCGGTCGTCGCTCCTCATCTCCGCGCGCGGCTCGAAGAGCAGATTCTCGCGACCTGCCTCGCGGATAACGTAAAGGCGTGGAAGCTGCAAACCGACGGGACGTATCGCAAACGCAGCAGCGTAGAGCCGGTGGTTCGCAGCCAGGAACGCTTCATCGAGATCGCGCGCTCCGAGGCGGTTCGCGTCGGCCCGTACGAAGAGGCGATCACGAAGGCTGGGTCGTACCGGCGCAAAGCGAAACGGCATCGAAAGAAAGACAAGAGCAGGAGCTGAACGGAATGGTGATCCCCTCGGAGTTCAGCAGTTTCGTTCGCGACACAGGGATTCGCGCCTTCAATCAACTGGCCGAACAGCCCGATGACTTTGACACCCCGCTACGCGCGATTCTCCGGCAGTGGGCCAAGCTGACGAAGAAGAACAAGGAGACTCTCTTCGACGCAGCGATCGCTGCCGTGCAGTCTCCCGCCGAGCCGGCGCCGAAGCCGCGCCCGCGCGCGGAGAGACCAGTGAAGCGCTTCGACCCCGAGGAAGTCGCGAAGACCCTTCCGAAGAAAGAAAAGAAGAAGTCGAAGCCTGCTGCTGCGAAAACGACGAAGTCGCCGCAGGCCGCCAAATGAAACGCTACCTGCCGAAATGAAGTCCGGCGAGGCCGGCAACGAAGCAGCCGCAGACCGTCATGACTCCGTACACCAGCGCCCTGGCGGCCTGCCCGCTGGTCGCCATCACGGTGAGCTCATAGTTGAACGCGGAGTAGGTCGTGAACCCGCCGAGAAACCCGGTTGTGATTGCCGCCAGCAGCGGCGCCGGGAGCGCACTCCTGATCGCCCAGGGGACTACGAATCCGATCACGAACGAGCCGGCAATGTTGACCGCGAGCGTGGCCACGGGAAACCGCCAGCCGCTTCCCATCATCAGCGCGACGAGATAGCGAACGCCGGTGCCGGCGGCTCCGCCAAGGATCACTAGAAAAAATGTGCGCATGATTCCTGCCCTGATTGCCGCACAATTCAGGCGTGAACGCAACTCAACCGGACCCGCGAGTTCTCTTCGCCGCCGAACGGACGCTGCTCGCATGGATCCGAACGGGTCTGGCGATGATGGGATTCGGATTCGTCGTCGCGCGCTTCGGACTGTTCCTGCGGGAGCTTGCAGCGATGCGTGGCCCCACGGTTGTGCAGGAGCATCTCGGCTCAGTGTGGGCCGGCATCGCGCTCGTGCTCCTCGGCGCGCTCATCAATGTAGTCGCGCCGATTCAATACGCCCGCATCATGCGCTCGCTGCGCGAGGGGACGGACGGCTCGGTGCGCGACCAGTTCCGCTTCGCGATGATCGTGGCCGTGGTACTCGCGATCTTCGGATTCGCTACGGCAGCGTATCTTGCGGTCGCGACTTGACGAGTAACAGGAACAAGTAACGAGACGGCGGCGAGGAGTCTCGCGAACTTGTCACTCGTCACTCCTGCAGCGTCAATCCCCTTCCGTGAGTTTACGCAGAATCCGCGGTGAGAGCAGCCATTCGAGCATGCCGCCCCCCTCGGTGCGGAGACGGACGCCGTAGCATCCGCCTTTCTTCAGCTCGACCGGCTGCCCGGCTCCCGCTCCGATCAGCTCCATGACGTTGTCGGTCAGATTCGGCTCGTGGCCGACGATGATGATCCTCCGCTCCTTGAGCGTGGAGAGGAACTCGCTGAACTCCTCAGGTGTCGCGCCTGGAATCAGTGCGTCACTCGTGTTGACCTTGATCCGCGAGCGGTAGCCCTTCGAGACCCAGAGCGCGGTCTGGACCGCGCGCAGGAGGGGACTTGAATAGATCACCTGTGCCTTGGGAAACGCGCGCTCGATCCCCTTGGCGATCTGCTTCATCCGGGCATGGCCCTCGGACGTGAGGCTTCGCTCTTCGTCCGTCTTCTCCTCGGTCTTCTCCTCGGCGATGCCATGCCGCAGCAGAACGATGAATCGGTCGCGTTGTCCTTCTTCTTCTTCTTCGTTGCCGGTCGTATTCGCCACAGCCCTCACCTCGCCACAACCTCGAAGTTCACTCTACGCTCAAACACCTTTGCGAAGTATTTGCCCCTTCTGGCAGCCGCTTCCATCTCGACATCCGCCTGGTCGCGGGGACGCACACGAAACATCACCTGCTTGTCGTCCACTTCGACCCCCACGTCGCGCACCGCACCACGCCGTCCACGATCGAGCGCTCCCGCGATGCGAAGAATCGCAGCCAGCTTCTCGACGACACCGCGCTGGCTGCGTGAGAGCTGCGCGAAGTTCTGATGATCGGATTCCGGCGACGCTTTCCGGTAGTAGCGAGCGACATTTGCGATCACGGCCACCTGATCGCCGGTGAATCCGCGCAGCCCTGCGTGACTGATCACATAGTACGAATGCTTGTGATGTCCCTGATACGCGACGTGCATTCCGACTTCATGAAGCAACGCTGCGTACTCGAGGAGCTCGCGCTCGCCGGTGCGCAGCATGTGCGCTTCCTGCGTCTGATCGAAGATCCTGAGCGCGAGCCGCGCGACGTGACGCGCATGAGTGAGATCGACACTGCTACGCTCGGCCAGCTCCATGATGGAGGAGCGCCGGACGCTTCCTGCGGGCGCGTCGTCGCGTCCGCTTTTTCGCTGCTCGAGCATCTTCTCGACGATCCCCTCGCGAAGCGCCGCATCCGATGCGCGGATCTGCTCGATCCGCAGCCGGTCCATGATCTGCTCGAGCACGACGGCGCCGGCCAGAATCGTTCCGGCGCGCTTCGTGTCGAGACCGAATCGACGCGCACGCTCGTCGATAGAGAGCGGGGCGAGGGCCTCGATCAGCTCGCGCAGGCGGCGCCGGCTGAGCCATCGGAGCCCTGACGAGACCGAATCGCCGCTAGGCGCTGCCTCCGATGCAATCGTCGCGAGAGTCACGATCGTGCCCGAAGTGCCGATCGAAAAGTCGAATCCGAGCGCCGCAATGCCCGACAACGTCTTCTTCAGCGACTTGCGTACGAACTTGCGGCACGCATCGAGCGCGTCCTCGCCCGCCGCCGACTCGAGCCCGAACTCTTGCGCCATCCGAAGCGCCCCGAGCGGCTCGCTGCCGGTGAGGAAGACCTCCGAAGCGGTTCCGACGATCAGCTCGACGCTCCCACCTCCGATGTCGATCGAGAGCGCCGTGCCCCCTTGAAAATCCACCGCGCTGCGGACGGCGCGATAGATGTAGTCCGCTTCCTCTTCGCCGGAGATCACTCGCACGCGGATTCCGGACGCGCGCTCGACCGCGGAGAGAAAACGCCGCCGGTTCGGGGCCTCACGGATCGCGCTCGTCGCAACTGCGACGATGTCCCTGACCTTCCACCGCGCCGCGATGTCGGCCATGGTCTTCAGCGTCGCGACCCCGCTCTCGATCGCCGCAACGGTGAGCGGCCGCCCTTCGAGACTGTCGCGGCCGAGCTGAACCATCTGCTTTTCCTTGTCGATGACCCGATATCCGCGCCGCTGCGACTCGACGATGATCATGTGAATCGAGTTCGTGCCGACATCGATCGCGGCCATCCGATATGCGCTGGGAGGCATCGCGCGGATTGTAGATGCAGCGGCGGGCGCGTGCCCGCCGCTGCGCCAGAAACTACTTCACCGGAAAATAGCCGACCTGCGACACGATCTTCTGTCCTTCCGCGCCGAGTGCCCAGTCGATGAAGCTCTTCATCGCTCCCGACGGGCGGGTGCGCGTGTAGAGAAAGAGGAAGCGGGTGATCGGATAGTCGCCGCTGCGAACCGTCTCGAGCGAAGGCACGATGCCGGGGCTCTTCGCGTCCTTCTTCACTGCCGCGAAACGAATCCCCTTCGCATACGCCGCACCGCCGTAGCCGATGCCGTTTGGATCCTTCGAGACCGCGTTCACCACCGCCGCGGTTCCCTGCAGCGTCTGGGTGCGCGGAGCGTAGTCCTTCCCGCGAAGCACGTTGTCCTTGAAGTACTGGTACGTGCCGGAGGAGTTCTCGCGCGAATAGAGGATGATCGTTGCGTCGTTGCCGCCGACACCATTCCAGTTCGTGATGCGGCCGGTGTAGATCTCCTGAAGCTGCTGCAGAGACAGCTCGCGCACAGGGTTCCGTTCGTTGAGATAGACCGACAGACCGTCGCGCGCGATCGGGTATGCAAAGCCGGTAGACGCAAAACGCGCCTTGAGCTTGTCGATTTCGCTGGTCCTGATCGGACGCGAGGCAGCCGCGATATCAGTCGTTCCGTTGATCAGCGCAGCGATTCCAACACCCGACCCACCGCCCGTAACCTGAATCGTCGACGAGGGGTTCCTGCTCATGAACGCTTCTGCGAGCTTGGCGTTCATGATGACCATCGTGTCGGAGCCTTTGATTGTGATCGGGCGCGCCGCGAAGAGCGGCATCGCCAGCGCGGCGAGAAGCAGTGTGATTGTGGTTTTTTTCATGAGTGGTCTCCTTTAGAAGCTGTACTGATAGCGAAGCGTGAAGACGTTGTCGTCCGGATCACTGTCTTCGAGCTCCGGCTGCTCGTAGGCGAACATGAACTTGCTGTTCGCATCCCAGTGGAAGATGTAAGAGCCGCCGATCGTGCGGGTGGCGTTGTTGTTGGTGTCAGTATTCGGGTCGTACTCATCGACGCGGACGACGAACTGGTGGCGGGTGCCGAGGTTCTGAATCGCGTACGCGTACCAGCCGTCGACATCAGCCGCGCGGACGGTCTGCGCGACGCCCGGGTTCGGAGGCTGCACGCCTCTGATGTACTCGCCGCGAACGCCGAGTCCCGGCACCGGGGTTACCCACTGAAAGTCGATGCCGGTGCGTTCCTTGTCGAACTCGCGGCCGCGCGTAAGACCTGTGAGCGAAACGAGCTCCGCACCGCGATAGAGCGACACTCCCAGATCGAGGGGGCCCAGTGTGCCTCCAACGCGCGCTACGACGTCCTTGCGCTTGTTGAAGTCGAATGTCTGCGCCGTACCGGTACCGTTGACGACAGCAACGCGATAGTTGAAACGCTCGCCGAAGCCGACGCCCGAAAGCATCGCGCCGCGGTCGCGCTCACCGGGGAAAAGCGTCCGGACCACGTTCGAGCGCTCCGGCATCTCGCGGCTGCTCGAGGAGTACATGATCTCGAAGCCGAACGGCCAGTTGAACTGACCGGCAGTGAGCGTGTTCCGCCACGTCGTCCACGGCTCGGTGTACTCGACGTAGCCGTCCTTGAGAGTCGGAGCTCCGCCAGTTCCGAAGTCGGGCTGGAAAATGAACCGTGACGTCGGGCTGAACTGGTAGGCGAACTTGATGCGCGCCCGGCGGACCGAGAACTGATCGCGATTGCGCGTGGCAGCGACACCTGTCAGTTCGTTGATCGACCGCTCGTCGTTCAGGTACTGCGGCTGAATGTAGCCGCTGAAACGCATCCGGTTCAGGTTGTCGAGCGTGTTGCGCGCCTCGGTGAATGCCTCGGTGATGCTGTCGAGACGTCCCGCGAGGTCCTCGGCCGAAGGCGACGTCACTTCGTCCGAACCCGGCTCGGTCTGCTGATCGTCGTCAGCCGCGACCGCGGACGCTGCAGCATCGACATCGGCCTTCGCGATCACAACCACAGGCTCGTCCGCGGCGAACGACGGTAGAGATACTGCGCACGCCAGTGTGAGCACCAGCAACTTCATCTTCATCAATGACTCCTCTTCGTGTTTTTGCAGCTGCCCGGAGTTTCACAGCAGCGTGAGGAGGAAGAGGTCAGGCGGGGTAAAGAAGAAGTGAAGAGGAGGAAAGTTTCATGGGGAATGGGCCGCGGGGGGAGAGCGCTACTCCCGCACGGGGAGCGAGAGGGTGAACGATGAGCCCTGGTTCTCTTCGCTCTCGACGCGGATCGCGCCTCCATGCGCTTCGACGATCGCGCGCGCGATGTAGAGGCCGAGTCCCAGTCCACCGTAATAGCGGCTCGAGACGTTGCGCGCACGATGAAAGCGCTCGAAGAGCTGCGGGATCTCATCGCTCGGGATACCGATGCCGAAGTCGACCACCGACGTGAGAATCGCTTTCTCATGCAGCGTGACGCTCACGCGTACCTCGCTGCCGTCGGGCGAATACTTGATCGCATTGGAGAGGAGATTGTCGACAACCTGGCGCATCCGATCAGGATCGGCATGGACGGTGACCATCGGCGCCGCCGCATCGAAGTCGATCCGGCGCGCAGGGTTCTGCACGCGGAACGCCGAAACGCGGCGATCGATGAAGTCGAGCCAGGGAATCGGCTGGGGATGAATCTGAAGGCGGTTCGTCTCGATTCGGGAAACATCGAGCAGCTCGGAGATCAGGCCCATCATCCGATCGATCTCGCCGAGGACTGCCGTCAGATAGGTCGTCCGATCGACTTCGGAGAGGTCGTTGATCGTCTGCTCGAGAAGCTGCGTATAGCCCTTGATGGTCGTGAGCGGCGTTCGCAGCTCATGCGAGGCGACCGAGAGGAACTCATCCTTTTTACGGTCGAGCTCCTGCAGTGCGGTGATGTCGCGGATGACAAGAATCGCTCCGACGACGCCGTTGCTCTCGATCGGAGCGGCAGCGATCGACAGATCGAGGTCTTTGCCACTGAGCAGATGTCTGCCGATGCCGAGGTAGTCCGGAACCGTGATGCCGCGCAGCGCGCGCTCGTGCGGCAGATCGCGCCGCGGCACTGCACGCCCGTCGGGATAGCGAAGCTGAAACGACTCGAACGATCCGAGCTCGATCGCCTCCTTGCGGGAGCCGAGGCCGAACATCGTGAGCGCCGACTGGTTGACGTCGATCACCGATCCCGACGCGTCGTAGACCCACAACCCGTCGGTCATCGAACCGAGAATCGAGTCGAGCCTGGCAGATCGCTCGGCCATCATCTGCGCGAGGCCTTCGATCTCGCGCTTCGCCCGAACCTGATCCGTCACGTCCTGGGTGAGGACCGTGAGGCTCTGCGTGATACCGGAGAAGCGTCCGCGCGCGGCTGAGATGAAGCGGTTGAAGTAGCGAGGGCCTGCAACGCCACCGATTTCGATCGCCTGGTCGATCCGCGTCTCTCCCGATTCGGCGACCTGCTTGAGCAATTTCTCGAACCCGAGGATCACCTCCTCGCCCCGGAGCCCGATCACTTTCGCATCGGAAGGGACCTTGCCGTGCTCGGCAGCGAACTCGAGAAAGCGTGCGTTTGCAAGATCGAATCGAAGCTCGTCGGCGGAGACTACGGCGATGCCGATCGGCGCGGTCTCGAGCACGTTCTCGAAACGGACGCGCGCATCCACCTCCCGACGCGCCAGCTCGTCGGCGGCACGATGGCCTTCCTGCGAGACCCGGGTCAGCCGGTTGATGTGACTCGCAGCGCCGATCCGCTCGGCGACCGATTGCGCGAACTCCAGATCTTCCGCATCGAAATTGCGCCGCGGGTCGGACTGCGACACGACGAGCGCACCGATCCGCTCGCCGTACGACTCGATCGGGCATGCGATGAGACTCTGCTCCCGCAGCGCCGCCTTCCGCTCCTTCTCCTCTGGATTCCGCGCGAAGTCGAGCACCGCGTTGCCCCGGATCTCGTAAAAGAGGAGAGGGCGGCCGATCTGAAACACGGTTCCAGGCAGACCATCGCCCGGACGGTAGGGCTGCTCAGTGATGAACTTGACGAGCGACTCGGCTTCCGGAAGGACGGATGAGAAGCCGACGAGCTCGAGCTGTCCGCCGCGGTAGAGAAAGATCTGGACGGTTCCCGCAACCGCATCCGCGACGCGCCGCGCCGTCTCGCCGAGATCGTCGAAGCCCGGTGCCATCGCGACGGTTTCGAGACCGAGGTTCGCAAGACACTCGGCGCGGCGGCGGCGCCACGCTTCGCGCTCGGATGTCTGCCGCTCGTCGGTCACGTCGTGCGAAAGAACCACCGACCCGATGATGCTTCCCTGATCGTCGCGAATCGGCGCGGCCTTGAAGTTCACCACCCGATCGTCATCTCCGCGAGTGTCGCCGATGAGGTAGTCCGATCGAACGCTCTCACCGCGCAATGCACGCATCGACGGCAACTCCTCGGCTGAGAGGCGCGTGCCGTCGAGGTAGCGATGTCTGCTGGTTCGAACACGCTCCTCCGGGTCGCCGGAAAAGAGATTCGCATAGCGCTGAGCCGCCGCGTTCATTCGCTCGAGCCGCCCGCTCGCGTCGTAGATCGCGGAAGCCTCTGGAATCTCGTCGAGAATCGCGTTGACCTTCGCCATCTCGCGAAGCGCGCGATTCTGAAGCAGCATGTTGTTCAGAGCGAGGGTCGCGTAGCTTCCGATCACGCCGAAGAGCGCGATCTCGTCGGGAGTCCACTCGCGCGCGGCAGTTCCCTGCTGGATCCCGAACGCCCATGGCTCCCCCTCCCACGGCCTCACGATCTGCACGAGAATCGACCGGACGCTGAAGCGTCTCGCGATCTCGGCGTCGAACTCCGGATCGCCTTCCCGCGCAGTGACCGGCGAGGAGCTCTCGAGCGCGCGCCGCAGCAGAGCCTGCGACCCCGCCAGCGGCAGAGGGCTTCGCTCCTCCCCTTCATCCTCGAAACCGGGAGCCGAGACCGAGGCACGCACCTTCGCAAACTCAGCGTCCTCGCTGATCGGGTGAAGCAGCCACGCTCGATCGGCGCGGAAATGCTCGCGAGTCACCGCAACAACTCGCTCGACCACTTCGCGCGCGTCGAACGTCGAAGTAAACGACTCGAGTACTTTCGAGAGGAACTGGTTCCGCTCCGGCGTCGGATGCGGCGCGGTCGCGGGGCGCATCCCGAGATAGCGGACAAGAAGCGTTCGAGTCGCCGCGTCAGCTCCGTTGCCCGGAGGGAGTTCGAGCACGCGCGTCATCGGCTGGCGCATCCGGGCCGCATCGCGAAGGCGCTGCCAGAGAAGACCCCCGCTGACGGCGATGAGATTGAAACTCCGGTTGCGGAGCAGCGACTCAGCTTCTTCCTCTGAAGCTACGACGACCGGAGTGAAACGGAGGGAGCGCACGATCTCAGCCGGCATCCGAGCGGCGGCCTCGCCGGCGACGATCAGGACCTCATTGGACATGGCGCTCGGCGGGAATGCTAGCAGATGGTCTGCGACTCGCGAGGACCTCGACAAAGGTCTTACACGAAGTCAGAGCGATGTCTCAATGCGGACCGGAAAGATCGAAGATCGCCGTTGCGTGCACCAGCGACGATCGCGCATCGAAGAGCACGAAGTCGCGAACATCGTCGCTGGCGATCCGCTCGACGATCGAGCCTTCAGCGGTGAGCTCGAACGTCGCTCCCGGCCGCGAAAGATCTCGCACCAGTGACTCTCGCGTCGCCCCGCCGCATCCCGCAACCAGCGAGCGGCCGTCGTTGAGGACAAACCAGACCAGTCGAGCCAACGATCCCTCCTCGCCTCATTAACGTAAGCGCTCGTCCCGCGGCCCCACGTGCGCCACGTCACCAGAAGTAGAATCGCGCGATGGCCAGGCGTTCCTTCGATGATCTCGTGAAATTGATGACAACTCTCAGAGGGCCCAAGGGTTGTCCCTGGGACCGCAAGCAGACTCTGCCGGATCTGAAGCCTTTTGTGATCGAGGAGGCGTACGAAGTGGTCGACGCAATCGACCGCAACGACCGGCACGCGCTTGCCGAAGAGATCGGCGACCTGCTGCT
>JAENWF010000199.1 GCA_016650215.1 Thermoanaerobaculia bacterium | reverse complement strand
TGTTGTCGGTGCCCCGCCAGAAGTCGCGCATGTCGTCACGGTACTTGCCGTTCCACTCCGACCAGAGCGGCGGAAAGTTGCCCACCTGATAGCCACCCTCGCCGACATCCCACGGCTCGGCGATGAGCTTCACCTGACTGAGCACCGGATCCTGCTGAATGATGTCGAAGAATGCCGAAAGACGGTCAACGTCGTGCAACTCGCGCGCAAGGGTCGATGCCAGATCGAAGCGGAAGCCGTCCACGTGCATCTCGAGATGCCAGTAGCGCAGCGAGTCCATGATCAGCTGCAGCACGTGCGGATGACGCATGTTCAGGCTGTTCCCCGTGCCCGTGTAGTCCATGTAGTACTGCCCCTGACCTGGCATCGTCCGGTAGTACGCCGAGTTGTCGATCCCCTTCATCGACAGCATCGGACCCAGGTGATTCCCCTCGGCTGTATGGTTGTAGACCACGTCGAGGATGATTTCGATCCCCTCGTCGTGCAGCGTCTTCACCATCTGCTTGAACTCCTGCACCTGCTGACCGAGCTGGCCGCACGAGGAGTACTCGTTGTGCGCCGCGAGATAGCCGATCGAGTTGTAGCCCCAGTAGTTGCGGAGTTTCTTCTCGAGCAGTAGCGAGTCGTGAATGAGTTGATGCACCGGAAGCAGCTCGACCGCCGTGATTCCCAGCGCCTTCAGATGCCGGATTGAGGCCGGATGTGCGAGTCCGGCGTACGTGCCGCGCAGCTCCGGCGGGATTCCGGGATGGCGCATCGTGAAGCCCTTGACGTGCACTTCGTAGATGACCGTCTTGTGCCACGGGATGCGAGGATTCCGGTCGTTGCGCCAGTCGAAGAATGGATTGATGATGACCGACTTCGGCATGAACGGCGCGCTGTCGGCGTCGTTCTTCGAGGTCTCCGGGTTATTGAAGTGGTGTCCGAAGACCGCCTCGTTCCACTTCACGTCGCCCTCGACCGCCTTGCCATACGGATCGAGCAGCAGCTTCGCGGGATTGCAGCGATGGCCGTTCGGGGGATCCCACGGACCGTGAACGCGATATCCGTAGCGCTGGCCCGGTCCGACGTTTGGAAGGTAGCCGTGATAGATGAACGCAGTCGTTTCGGGAAGATCGACGCGCGTCTCCTTCCCATCGGCGTCGAACATACAAAGCTCCACGCGAAACGCCGCCTCGGAGAAGAGAGAGAAATTCGTTCCCACGCCATCCCATGTGGCGCCCAGGGGGTAGGGTTTACCCGGCCAGATCTGCACTACACACCTCATTCGCTGAAAGCGAGACCAATTCGTTGAGACCGGCAAGTCGTATGCCACCGGCGGATGCACGCGATACCATTGCGCGCATGAAACGTGCGCTCGCGCTTCTCACGCTCCTCCTCGCACTCCCCGCATTCGCCTTCGACCGCCAGCCGGGCGGCGACTACAAAGCTCGCCGCGAGCGTCTCGCGGCAAAGCTCGGACGAAGCGTGCTCGTACTGTTCGCGGGCACCGAGGACGAAGGACAGAACGCGACGCGAGGATTCCGGCAGGACAACGACTTCTTCTACCTCACCGGCTGGAGCGAGCCGGGAGCGGCGGTGGTCGTCGCCGCGGCCACCGACGCGCGGCCGTACACCGAGATCCTTTTCCTTCCGGCTCAGAATGTCTCGCAGGAACGCTGGACTGGTCCGAAGCTGACCGCCGCGCGTGCCGACGCGCTCAGCGTGACAGGCTTCGATCGCGTCGAGCCACTCGATCGTCTTCGCGATGAGCTCGTGCGCGTGCTTCCGTCTCCCACGGCAGTCGTGCAGACCGATCTCTCCGAGCCGGCCAAAGCGCCACTCGCATGGCTGCGCCGCGCGAATGCCTTTCCCAACTACGTTTCGTTCAATGACGCCGATCCGGTCCTCGCCGAGCTTCGGCTGACGAAAGACGCGGGGGAGATCGCGCTGATCCGCAAAGCCACGAACGCGACTGTCGAGGCGCACCGCGCAGCGGCCAAAGCGGTCAAAGCGGGTGCGTCCGAGAACGAAGTCGCAGGCCTCATCGAGTACAACTTCCGGCGCGGCGGATGCGAGAGCTCGGCGTTCTCGTCGATCGTCGGCTCCGGCCTCAACTCGACCGTCCTTCACTACGCGGCCAACAGCGGAACGATGGCTGCGGGCGACGTTGTCGTGATCGATATCGGCGCGGAGTGCTCGATGTACGCGAGTGACGTCACGCGTACGCTTCCCGTCAGCGGCCGCTTCACCCCGCGGCAGCGCGAGATCTACGACATCGTCCTCGGCGCGCAGAACGCCGCGGTCGCCGCGTTTCAATCAGGTGTCTCGACGATCGGCCGCATCGGCGGTTCTTCGCTCTACGCCGTGGCGCGCGATTACATCAACACGCACGGGAAAGACATCCACGGAGAGCCGCTCGGCAAATACTTCATTCACGGCCTCAGTCACTACGTCGGCCTCGAAGTCCATGACACCGGGAGCGTAACGGCGCCACTTCTTCCCGGCGCCGTCTTCACGATCGAGCCGGGGATCTACATCCCCGAGGAGAAGATCGGGGTGCGGATCGAGGACACGTACGTGGTCCGTGCGGACGGCACGCTCGATTGTCTATCTTGCGGGGCGGTGAAGACCGCGGTCGAAATTGAAAAGGCGATGGGAAAGTAGTGCATCCTGAGCGAAGCGAAGGATCTTCTGATAGCACGAGCGACGATCGTGCAAAGGCATCGCTTGATAGCACTAGCGACGATCGTGCAAAAGCATCGCTTGTGCTCTCAGTAGATCCTTCGCTTCGCTCAGGATTGGCGGGAGGCTTCGCTCAGGATGACGGGGGGGACGGGGGAGCGGGCACAGAGAACGCCTGCAGCGCTTCCGGCTCAGTCTCGTACACGCTGAACATCGGCAGCAGGTTCGTGAGTCGCAGCGTCTTTGCGACGCGGTCCTGCGGTTTGAGCAATCGGAGCGAGGCTCCGTAGCGCTTCGACGTTTTCAGGCTCTGCACCAGTTCGCCGAGGCCGTTGCTGTCGATGTAGTCCATGTCGGAGAGGTTCAGAAGGATCTTTTTGTGTCCCTCGTCCAGGATCTCGTTGATGACATGCGGGAGCACTTCGTCGCCGACGCCGACGGCAAGCCGGCCTTTGAAGTCGACGATCACGACGTCTTCTGTTCTTCGAACCTCGATGTTCATCGCGGCGAATGATACAAGAGACTTGTGAATCTCGTTCTTCTCGAGGAGGACGAACTGGGCGCCGCGGGGAAGGTGCGGCTCACGGGACGGCGTCGCGAGCACGTTCTCGCGGTGCACCGCGCGGCCGTCGGCGACGCGCTCACCGTCGGCCTCCTCGGCGGAAAGATCGGTCGGGGCACGATCACCTCGCTCGATCCGCTCGAGATGGAAATCGCGCTGATCGACGATCCGCCGCCTCCGCTCGACGTGACGCTGGTCCTCGCGCTGCCACGCCCCAAAGTCCTCAATCGCGTCATCGCCGGCGCGACCTCTCTTGGCGTCAAGCGCATCTATCTGATCAACGCGTGGCGCGTCGAGAAGAGTTACTGGAAGAGTCCGCGCCTCTCCGAGGAGAACCTGCGCGAGCAGCGGATCCTCGGGCTCGAGCAGGCGAGGGACACGATTCTTCCATCGCTCGAATTGCGGCGCCTGTTTCGTCCGTTCGTCGAAGAGGAGTTGGCTTCGATCGCACGCGGAACGCGCGCGGTGGTTGCACATCCGTACGCGGCGTCTGTTCTTCCCTCCGTGCTGTCCGGCCCAATGACGCTTGCGATCGGTCCCGAAGGCGGCTTCATCGCGAAGGAGATCGAATCGCTGCAGGCGATCGGCTTCGAAGCGATGACCCTCGGCCCGCGCATCCTCCGCGTAGAAACCGCGGTGACCGCAATTCTCGGAAGGATGTGAATCTGTGTGGCGGCGGGCGCCCTCGCCCGCCGTCCAGGACGGGGC
>JAENWF010000198.1 GCA_016650215.1 Thermoanaerobaculia bacterium | reverse complement strand
CGTCACTCGTCACTCGTCACGCGTCACCCACTCAGCACTCAGGACTCCGCATCTTTTTCCCTGCGCGCTCTCACCAGCGAGGCGACGACCCCTGCGCCGAGGACGAAGGCGATCGCGCCGAGCGTGTAGTACGTGATGTTCGGAACCGCGTGAAGGACATCCTTGAGCAGCATCTTCACGCCAATCAGCGCGAGCAGCACGGCGAGCGAGAACTTCAGGTAGTGGAACTTATCCATGACTCCCGCCAGCGCGAAATAGAGCGAGCGCAGGCCAAGGATCGCGAATACGTTGCAGGTGAAGACGAGGAACGGGTCGGACGTGATCGCGAAGATCGCCGGAATCGAGTCGATCGCAAACATCACATCGGTCGCCTCGACGACGACGAGCGCGAGGGCGAGCGGTGTCAGCATGAGCACACCGTTCTGCCGCGCGGTGAAATGCTCGCCATTCAACTCGGTCGTGACAGGGAAAAAGCGCTTCGCGAGCCTCACCATCGGGTTCTTCCCCGGGTCCGGCTCGTGAGAGCTGAAGATCATCTTCAGCGCGGTCAGAATGAGGATCACACCGAAGACGTAGAGCATCCAGTGAAAGCGCTCGATCAGCACCGCGCCGAGTCCAATCATCAGCCCGCGCAGAATCAGCGCGCCGAAAATGCCCCAGAACAGCACGCGGTGCTGGTACTTGGGCGGAATGTGAAAGTACGAGAAGACCATCGCGATGACGAAGATGTTGTCGACGCTCAGCGACTTCTCGATCACGTAGCCGGTGAACCAGAGAACCGCAGCGGTCCGCCCATCCATCAGCTCAGTCGCGCTCGTCCCGCCGAAACCGAACCAGTGGCGCTCGTAGATGAAGTAGACGAGAACGTTGAAGGCCATCGCCAGCGCGATCCACATCGCGCTGAAGAGCAGCGCTTCCCTCACCTTGATCACATGCGCCTTCCTGTGGAAGACGAAGAGGTCGAGAAGCAGCATTACAACGACGAAGGCGATGAAAATCGCCCACATGACCCATGTCATTCAGGAGCTCCGAATCAGAAGTGATAACGCGCGCTCGCGTGAACCTGCAGTAGCTGCTGATTCAATGCCGGACCCGGCTGCACGCGGAAATGGTGGTTGAGTTTCAGACGAATCTGACCCTGCTCGCTCGGGGCGTCGATTAGGGTCACGCTGACAGGAATCTCGCCGGCGTGATCCTCGAAAATCTCGCGGATCTTCCGCACGGTCTCGTCCGTGACGCGTGCGTAGGAAACTTCGAGCGAGATCTCCTTCACCTTCTTCTCGCGGATCCCTTCGAGCGGCACGATGTCGAGAGCATTGAGCTCCGGCGTGATTGGCGACTCGGCGAACGCCGCTGCATGGGAGGCGAACGAGGGCTCGGGCTCGACGGCGGCGGCAGACACAGCCTCGATGAAGGCGTCTTCCTCGCTGACGGGCGCCGCGATCTCTTCCTCATCGGCAATCTCAGGAGCAGCGGCCGGCGCAGGCGCGCCAAACAGTCCGAGATTGCTCTCCCGATCGCCATACTTTTCGCGCTCGATCTCTTTCGGATCGCGATCATCGACGTCGTCGTCGCGGATCTCGTACGCGGAGATGCGGCTGCGCGTCTCGGGATGTCCGCCGTATTCGTCGTCGATGTGCTGCGCCGACTGCTCGGCCGACTGCAGCGCCGCGCTTCTCCCCGCGGCCATGCCGCCGGTGTCCTTCACTGCCGCGGTCAGGAGAATCGCGACACCGTTCTCGAGCAGGCGCGAGTACTTCGCGTAGAGATCGCTGAAGACGACGACGTCGACGCTGCCGAACTGGTCGTCGAGGATGAACTTCGCCATCAGCTTCCCTTCGTTCGGCCCTTTCTTGATCTTCGTCTTCTTGATCTGCGAGACGATGCCGCCGATGTTCACCGTCTCGTCGATGAATCGGTGCAGCGTTTCGGTGCTCGCGTTCGCAAAGAGCTTCAACTCTTCGGCGTACAAATTGAGCGGGTGGCCGGAGACGTAGAAGCCGAGCGTCTCTTTCTCGAACTTCAGCTTCTCCTCGTCGGGCCACTCAGCATGCTTCAGCACCACCGGCGCGCCCGGAGCCAGTGGCGCGACGGTTCGGATCGAAGACGCCGCGTCTCCTCCGCCCATCATTCCGAAGAGGCTGCTCTGGCCGCGCTCCTTCTCGTCCTTGGTCCGCTGCGCGCTGTCGGCCGTTGACTCGAGCTGCTCGAAAAGCGCCCTGCGCGACGAGCCGGCGAAGTCGAACGAGCCCGACTTCACGAGCGCCTCGAGGACTTTCTTGTTGCAGGAGCGGAGGTCGACCTCCTCGCAGAACTGCAGCAGCGACGAGAAGCGTCCGACGCGGCGGCGCGCTTCGAGAACCGACTCGATCGCTCCCTCGCCCACTCCCTTGACCGCGCCAAGTCCGAAGCGGATGTCGTTACCGACGACTGTGAAAAACATGTTCGACTCGTTCACGTCGGGCGGCAGGACCTTGATCCCCATCTGTGTCGCCTCGTGGATGAACTTCACAACAGCGTCCGTCCGGTCCATTTCGGAGCTCATCAGCGCCGCCATGAAGTGCCGCGGGTGATGAACCTTCAGCCAGGCCGTCTGATACGCGACGAGCGCGTACGCGACCGAGTGCGATTTGTTGAAGCCATAGCGCGCAAACGGCTCGATGTAGTCGAAGATCTCGTTCGCCTTCCTCTTCTCGTGTCCGTTCTTGAGCGAGCCGTCGACGAACTTCTCGCGCTCAGCCGCCATGACCACGACGTCCTTTTTTCCCATCGCCTTGCGCAGCAGATCGGCCTGTCCCAGCGAGTAGCCCGCCACGACCTGCGCAATCTGCATGACCTGCTCCTGGTAGACGATGACGCCGTACGTCTCCTCGAGAATCGTCTTCATCGCCGGCACGAGGTATCGCGACTTCGACTGCCCGTTCTTGCGGCGGACGTACTCGTCAACCATTCCGGCGTCGAGCGCGCCCGGGCGATAGAGCGCGTTGAGCGCTGCGAGATCCTCGAACTTCGTCGGGCGCGCCTTGCGCAGCAGATCGACCATGCCACCCGACTCGAACTGGAAGACGCCCTTCGTTCGACCTTCCTGGAAGAGCCGGTAGACGTCGGGATCGTCGAGCTCGAGCGCGGCAATGTCGATCGTCTTTCCCTCCTGCGACTTTGCCGACTTGATCGCGTCGTCGATCACCGTCAGCGTGCGCAGGCCGAGGAAGTCCATCTTGAGAAGACCCATCTTCTCGACCACGCGCATGTCGTACTGCGTGACGATTTCGTCGCGGTTCGTGCGGTAGAGCGGCACGTAGTTGGTGACCGGCTCGGGCGTGATGACGACGCCGGCGGCGTGCATGCCGGCGTGGCGCGAGAGACCTTCGAGCCGCGAGCCGATCTCGATGACCTGCGCGACTTCCTTGTCGTTCCTGATGTACTCGGCGAGCTGGGGGGAATCCTTCGCGGCCGACAGGAGCGAGACTTCGGGACCGGCGGGAATCGTTTTCGCGACCTTATCGACGAGACCGTACGGCAATCCGAGCACGCGTCCCACGTCGCGCACGACCGACTTCGCAGCCATCGTTCCGAACGTGATGATCTGCGCCACGTTCTCCTTCCCGTACTTGTCCCGTACGTACTCGATCACCCGCCCGCGGTTGTTCATGCAGAAGTCGACGTCGATGTCTGGCATCGAGATGCGCTCGGGGTTGAGGAAACGCTCGAAGAGCAAGTCGTAGGCGAGCGGATCGATGTCGGTGATGCCGAGTGAAT
>JAENWF010000197.1 GCA_016650215.1 Thermoanaerobaculia bacterium | reverse complement strand
CCGCCAGACATCTCCGCCGAGGAGATCCAGAACGTCATCAACCGCTACATCGAGTGGAACATACGCGTGAAGGCTCTCAGCGGGCAGAAGCTGCGTGACAGCGACGGCCGTGTGCTGAAGAAGAACGGCTCGAAGGTCACGATCACCAACGGGCCGTTCGCTGAGTCGAAGGAAATCGTCGGCGGGTTCCAGATCATCGAGGCACCGAACTACGACGCCGCGCTCAAATTGTGCGACGGTCATCCGCATCTGGATTTCGGCTCGATCGAGCTGCGCGAGATCGAGCCGACCTGATTCATGCCGGGAAACGTGAATGGCCTCGTCGACCATCTGTTCCGCCACCAGTCGGGACAGATGGTCGCGACGCTCACGCGGATCCTCGGCGCCGAGCATCTGTCGTTAGCCGAAGAGGTCGTGCAGGATGCGCTCGTCGGCGCGATGCAGAGCTGGGCATTGAAAGGAGTGCCCGGCGATCCGGCCGCGTGGTTGTTTCAGGTTGCGCGCAATCGCGCGCTCGATCATCTGCGCCGGAATGCAATGCTCGCGCGGAAAGAGCCGGATGTCGTCGCGGCGTTTTCGCGCTCGCCGTCCTCCGATGAGGGAGCTGTATTCGCGCACGAGTTCGTCGACGACCAGTTGCAGGATGATGCTGATGTGCTGTCACCCTGCGATTCCCGACGAGTCGCAGATCGCGCTGACGCTCAAGACCGTCGGCGGCTTCAGCGTCGCGGAGATCGCGCGGGCCTTCCTGACTCGCGACGAGACGATCGCACAGCGGATCGTCCGCGCGAGGCGATCGATTCGCGAACAGAACATCCGGATGGAGTTGCCGCCGCGTGCTGAAATGCCGCCGCGGATCGAGTCGCTGCTGCAGGTCCTCTATCTGATGTTCACCGAAGGCTACGGCGCGAGTGAAGGTGACGACCTCGTGCGGCTCGACCTCTGTCATGAGGCGATCCGGCTCGCGCGACTGGTGACGGAACACCCGGTCGCATCGTCACCGCCTGCTCATGCGCTGCTCGCGCTGATGCTGCTCCAGGCAGCGCGCTTGCCAGCGCGAGTCGACTCGACCGGAGAGCTCGCAACGCTCGCCGAGCAGGATCGCCGTCTCTGGAACCGGGCGATGATCGCGGACGGAATGCGCGCGCTCGACCGCAGCGCCTCGGGCGACACGATCACCGCGTACCACGTCGAAGCCGCGATCGCAGCCTGCCATTCCGCCGCGGACGATTTCGATTCCACTGACTGGGAGCGCGTCGTCGAGCTCTACGACGAGCTGCTCACGATCAAGCCGACGCCGGTCGTCGCGCTGAATCGCGCGGTCGCGCTGGCAATGACACAAGGGCCGGCCGCGGGAATCGCCGCCGTCGAACTGATCGCCGCCCACAACTCATTGCGTGACTTTCTCCCGCTCGCAGCAACCCTCGGCGAACTGCATTTCCGCAACGGCGACCGCTCGCAGGCCGCAGCGTATTTCAAGCGGGCACTGGAACTTCCAGGCTCGGCACCCGAGAAGCGATTTCTGCTGCGCCGGCTACGCGAGACGTGAGGGCCGACCCTCCCACACACCCCCCATCCACCATCACCTCCTCCTGTGACACGCACGCCTGCCCTTTCCACGAGTCGGACCTATCGCTATACCAGGTGGAGGTTCTATGAAACGCATCCTCTTCGTCATCATCCTGATTTTCGCCGCCGCTCCTGCCATCGCGGCGTCGCTGCCGTCCGAGATTCGGTTCACGATCGAGAAAGCGCTCGCGAACGAGCGTGAGGCAATCGCACGCTACGATGCTTTCGCGGCCAAAGCGGACCTGGAGGGCTATCCCGGTGCGGCGTCCCTTTTCCGGGCCGAGGCGCGCGCGGAGCGCGTGCACGCCCAACGCTTCGAGAAACTTCTGCGTGACGAGGGGCTACCGGTCCCGCCGGAGGTCGCTGTCACCGTGAACCCGGGCGACACGGGCGACAACCTCCGCGCCGCAGCGAGCGCGGAAACCGCTGAGCGCGACGGCATTTATCACGAGGCCATCGAAGTGTCCCACCGCCACAAAGCGAACGCCATCGCAACCGCCTTCGACCAGACCCGCGACAGTGAAGTCGAGCACGCGAATCTCTGCATGGCCGCTGCCCGCGACCTCGGGTCGATGAAAGAGGCAAAGACCTACTACGTCTGCACCCGGTGTGGATACACCACCGACTTCAGCATGAGGCTCTGCGCGGTATGCCGCGCAAAGGAAGAACCGGAACGCGTGAAGTAGCAAGGCCAGAGTCGTTTCTCAATTCTTCGTTCTGCGTTCTGCGTTCTGCGTTCGGAAAATCACGGCTCGGGCCGGACCGAACCCGAATTCAGAACGCAGAACGCAGAATGAAGAATTGAGAGGTACACCCCCCCTCCCCCTGCGATATCCTCTCTCCCGATGGATGACCGCCTCGACAAAATTGCGACGCTCTACCGCGCGCACATCACCGTTCTGAAGATCCGCCACGACGCTGCGATGCAGGCCTCCGGCTTCGACAACGTCGTCGTCTTCGGCGGCGCGCAGCACATTCAGTTCCTCGACGACATGGGCTACCCGTTCAAGGTCAACCCGCACTTCAAGTACTGGGTGCCGGTCGTCGACAACCCGCACTGCGCGCTGATCTACACGCCGGGCGTCAAGCCGCGCCTCCTCTACTACCAGCCGGTCGACTACTGGCATAAGGTCGCCGGACCTCCCACCGGATGGTGGACCCCGCCGTTCGACATCGAGATCATCACCACGCCGGACGCAGCGAAGCAGTTCATGCCGAAGAAAGGGCGCACTGCGTTCATCGGCGAGTGGGACGACGCGTTCAAGGCGTGGGGGACGTTCGAGTCAAATCCGGCCGCGCTCATGAACCGGCTGCATTTTCAGCGTTCGGGAAAGACCGAGTACGAGATTGAGAACGTGCGGATGGCGAACGACATCGGGGCGCGAGCCCACGTCGCCGCCGAGCGGGCATTCCGCGAGGGGCAGTCGGAGTTCGACATTCACTTCACGTATCTCCGCGCCGCAAGCCACACGGACGATCAGGTTCCGTACGGCAACATCATCGCGCTCAATGAGAACGCGTCGGTCCTGCACTACTACCATCACGACCGCAATGCGCCCGGCGCGAATCGCCACTCGTTTCTGATCGACGCTGGCGCAACGTTCAACGGCTACGCGAGCGACATCACCCGGACCTACTCGGCTCGCAAAGATGAGTTCCAGCAACTCATCGACGCGATGGATGAAAAGCAGCAGGAGCTGTGCGACGAGGTGGCGCCGGGCGTGAACTACCCCGACATTCACCTGTCGTCACACCGAAAAGTCGCGGCACTCCTTCACGACTTCAAGTTCGTCGATCTCGACGCAGATGCGATCGTCGAGACGCGAATCAGCAGCACGTTCCTCCCGCACGGCCTTGGCCACTACCTCGGCCTGCAGGTTCACGACGTCGGCGGATTCCAGGCGGACGCCGAAGGAGCGACGATCCCGAAACCGGAAGGACATCCCTGGCTTCGGCTGACGCGCAAGATCGAGGCGACGAATGTCTTCACGATCGAGCCCGGCCTCTACTTCATCGACTCGCTGCTCGCGGAATTGAAGAAGAGCAGCAACGCGAAGCACGTCAACTGGACGAAGGTCGACGAGTTCCGCAAGTTCGGCGGCATCCGGATCGAGGACAACCTCGTCGTGACCGAGAACGGCTACGAGAATCTGACGCGTCAGGCGTTCGAGCAGGTGAGCTGATGCAGTTCACGGCGCCGACACTCTCCTCGACGCAGGACGTTTTCGCCGCGATGATCACGCCGGCCGTGCTCATTCTCGCGACCGGCTCGCTCATTCTCACGACCACCAATCGGCTCGTGCGCGTGATCGATCGCGTGCGCGAGATGCTCCCTGAGTTCGAGGCGTTCGCGAAGGAAGGGACGCACGACGAGATCGGCGAACAGAAGCGGACGATGATGTTCGAGCAGCTCGAGCGCTCCACGGTCCGCGCGCGGTTGATCCAGCGTGCCCTCACCCGCCTCTACCTCGGCCTCGGGCTTTTTCTGGCCACCAGCGTATCGCTCGGCATCATGACGCTCGCGCGCCTCGACGCCGCATGGATTCCGCTGACCCTCGGCCTCGCCGCGACCGGTCTGCTCTTCTCAGCGAGCCTGCTGCTGATCTTCGAGTCGCGGATTTCGCTCAGCGCCACCTACGCTGAAATGGACTACATCCGCAACATCAGCCACCAGCACGCGCCGCCGGAACTGCGAGAGCGGCGAAAGAGGTGGAGCTGGATCGGTTGAGCGACATCCTTTTTTTCGCTCTCGCCGGTTTCATCGCACAAATGATCGACGGTGTCCTCGGCATGGGCTACGGGGTGACCGCGACCTCGCTGCTGCTCAGCCTCGGCGTCCCCGCCGCCGTCTCGAGCGCGAGCGTCCACACGGCCGAGGTCTTCAGCACCGGCTTTTCTGCATTCGCACATCTTCGCTTGAAGAATGTGCTCTGGCCGCTCGTCAAAAAGCTGATGGTGCCCGGCATCATCGGAGCGGTGATCGGAGCCTACATCCTGACCTCGATTCCCGGCGACCGCATCAAGCCCTTCATCGCGGCATATCTGCTGGTGATGGGCGTGATCATTCTGGTGAAAGCATTCCGGCGGACCGTGTCGAAGAAGGAGCCGCCGATCCGCACTCTCGGCCTCGTGGGCGGCTTTTTCGACGCGATCGGAGGCGGCGGATGGGGCCCGATCGTGGTCGGCTCGCTGCTGGCGGGGACCGACAAACCGCGCACGCTCATCGGATCAGTCAACTTTGCCGAGTTCTTTGTGACGCTCGCCGCCGCTGTCACGTTTCTCCTCACCCTCGGCGTCAATCCGTGGCGGCCAATCCTCGGCCTCGCCCTCGGCGGTGCGATCGCCGCGCCCATCGCCGCAAGAATCATCTCCCGCGTCCCCGCCCAGCCACTCCGCATCAGCGTGGGGATCTTCGTGATTCTGCTCAGCGTACGAACGATCTGGATCGCGTTGTAGCCTCGGGGTCAGGTCTTGATTTTTGCTTTTTGACCGTCTCCAAAAGCAAAAATCAAGACCTGACCCCGCTGTCTCTAGCGCTCCACACCCTGTGGAAAAAAGCGGCTATGAACGGAATGTCGAAGGCAGAAATATCTACTCAGAGTCGGGGTCAGGTCTTGTTTTTTGCTCTTTCACAGTCTCCAAACGCAAAAATCAAGACCTGACCCCCAAGTGCCATCTCTCTTTGATCAACTCGAGCGACTTCGCCAGCAACGCCGCGTTCTCTTTCTTGTTCGTCCATGTTGAACGGCCCGACGGATGTGGAAGGACGACCGCATCGAACGTGATACCGGCGCGGGTCGCCCGATGCACCACGCCGACGATGTCCTTCAATTGCGAAACGCCCAGGATCTGCGCGGCGGCCAGAGTCCCGACCGCGATCACGAGTGACGGACGCAGGATCACGATCTCGCGATCGAGGTGCCCGGAACAATTTGCGATCTCCGCAACAGAAGGGACGCGGTCCCCGCCACTCTTCTCGTCACGCCCCGGGAAGCATCGAATCACAGCGGCGATATAGACACGCCTTCGAAACTCGTCTTCGGAGATCCCGAGAGCATCACGAAACCACGCGAACATCCGCGTCCCCGCCGTGAAGGCGAAGGGCCGCTTGTCGACGACCTCGCGCGGTCCGGGCGCCTGACCGATCAACATGATCCGCGCGTCGCGCACAGGTCCGGTGACCGGCTCGCCGAGGACGTTGGGGCAGGCGCGGCAGGCGAAGAGCGCCGTGAGGTGCGCGTCAAATGCGGTCATTCGGGAGAGTTAACGGTTAACTCCGGCGACTGATTGCATTACCATCGTTGCGGGTCATGAGAAAACTCTTTGCGCTGCTGCTCGTGCTCTATCCACTCTCCGCCGCAGCCTGGACGTCAACGTCCGACGAACGGATCGCGCTGAAGGCGGCCCAGCTCGCTCCGGGCGACCTCAAGCTCCTCATCGACACCTTCGAAGCCGACTACAAGCTCGGCCTCAGCCGCGCGCAGATGGACGAAGGTGACTCGCATCGTTACCTCGTCCTCTCACGCAAAGGACGACTCCGCCAGAAAATCGAGAGCGAGACCGCAGGCGCGATCGCCGCGATCCGGACCGGGAAACCAATGTCTGACGTAGTCCAGCGCCTCGGCATGCTCGCGCACTACGTTGCCGACGCCAACAATCCCTTCCATCTCTCGAACGACAGTCCGAAGCTCGAGCTGTCGCGCAACGACTACGAGCAGTACTTCGAACGGCGTCTCGCGAAGTTCCCCACCGTCTTCTACGGCCTCGAGCCCGACTTCAAGCTTGGCTCATATCTCGATCGCACATTCGCGCGCACTGCGGCCTTCTATCCGCTGCTCGACGAAGAGTACTTTCGCGATGGCACGCAGCGCAGCTCGGCCGAGTTCGACGACCGCTCGACCGCCTTCGGCGTCGCGTCGATCTGCTACTCGCGCGCGGTCACGGATCTGGTCAACCTCTACTTCCACATCTGGAGACAGGCGGGAGGCGACGTGCGCGCGGCCCCGATCCTTCGCGGCGGCAATCTCTTTCTCAATGCGAATTGAACGCGCAATCCTCTCCGTTTCCGACAAGACCGGCATCCTCGACCTCGCCCGCGCCCTCGCTGCGCGAGGAGTAGAAATACTTTCGACTGGCGGGACCGCGAAGCATCTGCAGTCGGCCTCGATTCCGGTCACCGCGATCTCCGAGTGGTCGGGCGCCCCCGAGATCCTCGGCGGACGCGTCAAGACGCTCACACCGAAAGTCTTCGGCGCGATCCTTCACGACCGGACGAATGCGGACCACGTCGCCGACACCGCGCGCTTCTCGATCCCGCGCGTCGACCTCGTCGTCGTCAACCTCTACCCGTTCGAGTCGACGATCGCGAAGGAGGGGGCATCGCTCGCGGAGGCCGTAGAGCAGATCGATGTCGGAGGCCCCTCGATGTTGCGTGCAGCGGCCAAGAATCACCGGCACGTCCTCCCGCTCTGCGATCCGTCGCAGTACGCCGAGTTCCTGCGCGAGTTCAACGGTGCCGATATCTCCGATGAATTTCGTTTGCGTTGCGCGCTCGCCGTGTTCGAGAAGACTTCGCGCTACGACGCGGCAATCGCCGCATATCTGAGGAAGCATCAGGGAACAAGCGACGACACGCTGACGCTCGACCTCGTCAAGCATCAGGATCTGCGCTATGGGGAGAACCCGCAGCAGACAGCCGCGTTCTACGTGCCGCGCGGCGAGCGGCCGTTCGAACAGATTCAGGGGAAAGAGCTCTCGTACAACAATCTGATCGATCTCGAGTCTGCGATCCGGCTGGCGAACGCGTTCGCCGAGCCGGCGGTCGCGATCATCAAGCACACGAACCCTTGCGGCGTCGCGCGCCGCGAGACGCTCGCCGCCGCGTTGCGTGCTGCGATCGACGCCGATCCGGTGTCGGCGTTCGGCGGCATCATCGGCTCGAACCGCACGTTCGACGGCGAATGCGCGCGGATGATCGAATCGATGTTCCTCGAGGTCGTCGTCGCGCCGTCCTTCGCGCCGGAGGCGATCGAGGTGCTGCAGAAAAAGAAGAACCTGCGGCTCGTCACAACCACCGCCGCGCTGCCGGAGCTCGAGTTGCGCAGTGCCGCCGGTGGCATCCTCGCGCAGTCGCCCGACCGGATCTCACCTCGCAACGGATGGAAGGTCGTGACGACACGGCAGGCGTCAGCCGAGGAGATGAATGGACTGGAGTTCGCGTGGATCGTCTGCGCGCACGTGAAATCGAATGCGATCGTCCTTGCGAGCGAAAGCCAGTCGATCGGCATCGGCGCCGGACAGATGAGCCGTGTCGATGCGGCGAAGGTCGCGATCATGAAATCGAATGCGGTCCAGGCGGCGTACGCGGCCTCCGACGCGTTCTTCCCCTTCCGTGACGGCCTCGACATCCTCGCGGACGCGGGCGTGCGCTCGATCATCCAGCCGGGGGGATCCGTACGCGATGAGGAAGTGATTGCGGCGGCGGACAAGCGCGGCCTCACAATGGTCTTCACAGGAGAACGGCACTTCCGCCACTGACATGTCGCGCGCCTCGCACATCCGCCTTATCGTCTCCGACGTCGACGGCGTCTGGACCGACGGCAAGATCATCTACCTCGGCGATGACCGCGAAGCGAAAGAGTTCAACGTCCGCGACGGCCTCGGCGCGAAGCTCGCGCAGAAAGCCGGCATCGTCGTGGCGCTCGTCACCAGCCGCCGTTCACCGGCGTTGGAGCGCCGCGCGCGCGAATTGGGGATCACCGAGCTTCATCAGGGCGCCGCCAACAAACTCGAGCAGACCGAACGAGTCGCCCTGAAACTCGGCTTCACCTTCGATCAGATGCTCTACGCCGGCGACGACCTCCCCGACCTCGCGCCGATGCTCCGGGCTGCCATCTCCGCCGCCCCGTCAGACGCTGCCCCCGAAGTCCTCGACGCAGCGACCTGGAAACTGGAAAGCCGCGGCGGCATGGGCGCCTTCCGCGAGCTCGTCGAGCGCCTGCTCCGCGAGCGCGGCGACTGGGAAGCCATCATCAAAGAGTTCACGACCGGCAAGCCCGACGCGCAAAGTATTTAGTTCGGGGTCAGGTCTTGATTTTTGCTCTTTCGCCGTCTCCAAAAAGCAAAAATCAAGACCTGACCCTCACTTCCCGCGAATGGCGACCCATCCGGCGATCGGCGCGGCGATGATCCACGTTGCGAGCGCGAGGAGGAGCGGGGAGCTGACGCGGATCGAGGCGATCACCTCGCGCAACTCCACTGCGACAGTGCCTCCGAAGAGCGCGACCATCACGGCCATCGCTGCGGCGAGCGTTACGGCCTGGCCGATCAACAGCGAGCGGCGCGACGCGGCCTGGACTTCCTGCCGTCGGCGCATCTGCATCCGCCACCACATCGCTGCGGCTGTCGGAACGGGCGCTTCGCGGATCGCTTTGACGCGGTCGTCGAGGAGTGCGGAAGCGACCGCCTGCAGTTCGCTGCACGGGAGGCATGTGGCAACGTGTGATTCGAGCTCGGCGCCGACGAATCCACGGCCGAGCGCATCGAGGAGCTCACTTTCCCGCATGCATGAAGCAGCGCTCATCGCACCCTCCCATCGAGTATTTTCGCCAGCTTTCTCTTCGCTCGTAGCAGAAGTGTCCTGACGCTGATCGCACGAACGCCGACGATCCCCGCGATCTCCTGGTGTGAGGCTCCCTGCGCATACGCGAGCCATAGAAGCTCGCGCTGCAGCGGCTCGAGATGCGTGAGCGCCCGCTGGAGGTCGGTTCGGATGGCTGCATGACGCTCAGGTGGCGGCTCATTGCTGGCCGCGACAGCGCCGGGTGTCTCGTCATGCTCCTCAACCAGCGGAACGTCGTGGTGCCGGCTCGCCCGGCGGGCTTCGTCGCGCGAGACATTCGTCGCAATCTGAAAGAGCGAATTTCTCCGGTGAGACTCGCTTTCGTACTGACGGCCCGCGCGATAGAAGCGGTAGTACGCCTCCTGAAGCAGATCGTCGGCCAGATGCCGGTCCCCCGAAATGCGCGACAGGTATGACCACAACGGCCGTGCTGTCCGCTCGTAGAACGCCCGGAACTCCTCCTCCCCCATCAGCGTGAGGGCGCCGTCCGCATCACTGCGCTCCGGCATCGTCATGTCGCGGATCACGAGCGGAAATCCCATCGCGTCCATCATCTCATCCCGCCAGGTTCATCGAGAGACTCCGCCGGGAGCGACCCCGGACTCCGCCACAAGCCAAGACGGCGCGAGAGGATGATCGAGGTGAACGCCGAGGCGATGAAGCCGGCTCCCACAGAGGCGGCGATCGCGCCGATTGCGAAGAAGCCTTCCGCCGTATCCTTCTCGAAACGGAGACTGACGAGCAGCATCCCGAGCCCGCCCGCGAGGATGATGACTCCGAGCTGCACCGACCACATGATCCGCGTCAGCGGCGCGTTCTGCATCGGCTGTTCGGTGCGAAGCGGGATGGGCGCTGACTCCAGGAACTTCGTTCCCGCGGGTGTCTTGATGTACGCGAGAAGTTCTTCGCTCGAACCGAAGCGATCGAGAATCTTGTTGTGAACCTCGCTCTGAGTCCGAGAGAGGCGGCTCCACCGCTTCTGCTCGATGATGGTTCGCAAGAGCCACGCAAGCGTGAACGCAATGGTAGCTATGACTCCGAGGATCGATAACACCTCGACGATTTCTTCGAGCGGTGTACGGCCCTGGCGCTCGGCGTGGAAATCTTCGAGGTAGAAGCGGGGATTCCGCCGGACCTCGGGGTGTCGCGCGACGAATCGTGCAAGCTCCGGGTATCCGACCAGGAACCCCTCATTCGAAAGCAGCGTAGGATCAAGAACCAGAATCGTCGACAGCTCCGACGGACTCTGGCGGAGAAGCTGGGCGAACTGGGTGCGGATCTCGTAACTCGATTGCCCGGCCTGATTCTCATCCGCGGTTGAGGTCGAAGTCTCGGTCTGAGTCGCGGTTGCCGTCATCGTCTGTGGGACGGAGGCCGTTGCCGCCTCTTGAGCGGAGATACCGGAAGGAACCGCGAAGAACAGCGTCGCGATGAGGATCAGTCGAGTGGGAAAGGTCATTGTGCGGCGATCTCCTTTCCCTCTAGTACGCGGCCGAGAGCCTGCGGTGTACAGCGGCGCGGAACTCGGTCGCCAGACTCTATGTCGCCGGTGGATAGAGGCGCTCGAACTCCGCGTTGCCGCGCAGAAGTGCGAGGTCGGGGTCCTGACGGGTCCAGACCGCGTCGCGGTAGCCGGACTCCCACGCTTTCTTGATTGCGATCAGAGCGTCGCTCCCGTTGTTCATCGCGCAGAAGACGCAGGCGGTGTTGTAGAGAATCATCGAGTCATCGGGGCGGAGCACCATCGCCATGTTCGCCTCGCGCTTTGCGTCGTCGAACCGGCCCAACGTGGCGTAGTCACCCGCAAGCAGCACGCGCGCCCGCGCATCCTCGGGCACCTTCTTGAGGTGTGTCTCGTACACCTCGATCTCGCGGTGCAGGTAATTCGACAACGCATCCTTCTTGCCTAGCGCGCCGAGGCTGTTGTGGATCGGAACCGTCGTGTTGTAGTTCTCGCCCGCGTGCGCGAGAGCCTCTTCCATAATGTCGACCACTTCCTGATACTTGCCGGCCGAGAAGAGAGAGCGTCCAAGCAGGTAATACCCGCCGTCGACATCGGGATTCCGGCTGAGCGCCTTCCTGATCTGCGCCGCCGCCTCGTCGTAATGCCCCTCGGCGAAAATCACCCAGGCGCGGGCGGCCTGAACCTCGGGCTCGTCGTTTCCCCTGGCGCTCGCTTTCTGCGTCGCCTCGATCGCCCGGTCGATCCATTTCTGCTGCCGCTCGAAGTGGTAGTAGTACTGAGCGCACACATTCGCCAGTCCCGCGTGCGCGAGAGCAAAGTCAGGATCGATCGCCACCGCGTTCTCGTACATCTGCATCGCGAACTGCAGGTCCTGGCGACCGACGCGGCGGGCGTATGTCCTCGCGCGGAGAAAGAGGTCGTACGCCTGCAGATCCTCGGTTGGCTTCGCCGAGAGTGCCTGTTGTTCCTGTGGCGACAATGTGATCCGAAGCGCCGCAGCGATCTTCTGCGCGATCTCGTCCTGAACCTCGAAGACGTCCTTCATCTCGCGGTCGTAGCGCTCGGACCAAAGCGGGAAATCGGTCGCGGCGTCGATCAGCTGCGCATTGATGCGCAACCGCGCGCCGGCGCGGCGGAGACTTCCGGACAGTACGTACGATGCCCCCATCTCCTTCCCCACCTGCCCCGCAGTGACCGGCTTGTCCCGATAGGCAAGCACCATCGCGCGCGAAAAAGTCTTCAGCCCCTTGATCTTCGAGAGCTCGGTCGTGATGTCCTCGGTAATGCCGTCGCGAAGGTACTCGTCCTCTTTCACTCCGCTGAGGTTCTCGAAGTAGAGAACGGCGATCGAGTGCTCGCGCCTCGCGGACGTCGTACCCGACCGCTTCCCACTCGAGTCGGCAGCGCGCTGCCCGCCGGAATCGAGGTCTCGTTTCAGGCGCTTGAGCGACGTCTTCAGTTCGTTGGCTGATTGAAAGCGGAGATCCCGGTCCTTCTCGAGAGCCTGTCCGATGATCCGGTTCAGCTCGAGCGGCAGCGAGGGGCTGAGCTGCGTGACGGCGGGCGGCTCGCGATTGAGGATCGCGTCAAACACGACCGCGGAGGTGTCACCCTGAAAAGGGAGCACTCCCGTGGCCATCTGATAGAGAACGGTGCCGAAGGAGAAGAGGTCGGTTCGCGTGTCAGTGACAAGACCACGCGCCTGTTCCGGCGACATGTAAGCGACCGTGCCGACCGTCGAGCCGGCCGTGGTTAGCTCGTCGACGCGGACCGCTGTAGCTGACAACGGCTCGACGCCCTTCAATCCTTCAATTTTCGCGAGCCCGAAGTCGAGAATCTTCGCCTGATCGCGTGAGGTGATGAAGATGTTCGCCGGCTTGAGGTCGCGGTGAACGATGCCTTTGGAGTGCGCCGATTCGAGCGCGTCGACGATCTGCAGGCCGTAGGTCAGAAGCGACCCGACGTCCAGCGGTCCGTTTCGCAGGCGGTCAGCAAGCGACTCGCCAACCAGCAGCTCCATCACGATGAAGTGATCGGACTCGAACTGCTCGATGCCGTGGATCGTGCAGATGTTCGGATGGTTCAGGCCCGATGCGGCCCGCGCCTCGCGCTGAAACCTCTGGAGGAGCAACGCATCGCCAGCCATTGCCGGAGGGAGGAACTTCAGCGCGACGTGACGCCCGAGGTTGATGTCCTCGGCCTCATAGACAACGCCCATCCCACCCATACCAATCTGGGATGTGATGCGGTAATGCAGAACAGTTCGACCGAGCATCGAGAGGCCTCTTGCAACAGGGAGACAGCGTGTTGTTGGGGGGTGGCGGCAATACTAGACCTGACCCTCTATGATCCGGCTGTGGCAAGTGCAGGGCTTCGGGCGGTTCGCGCGCGGATTCTTTATCGCGCACTCGTGATCATCAGCGCGATCGGGCGGCGCATCCCGTTGCGCCTCGGCCGCGTCTTCGGACGTGGGCTCGGCGCGCTTGCGTGGCAAGTCGCCCGGCGCGAGCGGCGCAAGGCGCTTGCGAACATCGCGAAGGCGTTTCCCGACTGGCCGGCGGCGGATCATCGCAAGACGATCCGCGCGATGTTCCGGCACTTCGGGATCTCGCTCTTCGAGATTGCGTGGCTGCCGAACATCACGATGGCGAACGTGGCGGAGACCACGAAGATCGAGGGGCTCGACCGGATCGTCGAGCTGGTGCGCGGCGGCCGCTCGATCGTGATCTTTACGGGCCACTGCGGAAACTGGGAGTGGCTCGCCTTCACGTGCGGACTGCATGCGCCGGTGTCCGTGATTCAACGAGAGCGCGACGAAGCGGGGATGAACGACTACATCACCGCACTCCGCGCGCGCGTCGGAATCCGGACAGTCGACCGCGGCTCCGCCGCGTCCGCGCGAGAGATCATTCAGGCGCTGCGTCGTCCCGGGGTCCTCGCATTCCTCATCGACCAGAGCCTCCGAGCGGAAAGCGCGAAGATCGAGTTCTTCGGAATTCCGGCGTTGACACCGATCGGCCCCGCCAAGCTCGCGATCCGCACCGAGGCAGCGGTGGCAGCGGCATTCATCCATCGCGGGGACGATGGGATCCAGCACGTCCGCTTCCTCGAGCCGATCGACACACATCGCAACGATGACCCGATTGCGCTCACCACAACGATCACTCATCAAATCGAAGAGCAGATTCGCGCCCATCCAGAACAGTGGGTCTGGATGCACGACCGCTGGCGCGACCGGCCGGAGTGGGATGTCGGTCGATCCTGAGTGCTGAGTGCTGAGTGCCTAGACGGCCTTCGCGACGGACACTGCTGCAATCCGCGTCGCGCCCACTTTTGAGAGCTCGGTCGCGCAGGCGCGCAGGGTCTCGCCGGTCGTGCAGATGTCATCGACGATGAGAATCGACAGATCGCGCGCCTGCGGAGATGCTTCGAACACGCCGCGCACGTTGGCGACGCGCTCGGCGCGGGCAAGCGTCGACTGCGTGCGCTTCTCCGCGGTTTTCGTGAGGAGTGTGACGTCGCAAGGGACCCCGATCGTTTTGGCGAGCGCACGCGCGAGGAGCTCGGCCTGGTTGTAGCCGCGGCGGCGCTTTCTAGAGGGATGCATCGGGACGGGGACGATCGCGTCAAACTGGCGGTCGCGCACCACTTCGGCCAGCATCGCTGCGAGCGGTGCGTCGAGAAAGTCGTGCCGCTGGAACTTGAATGCGTGTAGCACGCGCTCGAGACCATCGCGGTATTCGCCCCACGCTTCACACCATGCGAGCGGGAGCGGGTCGCGCATGCACGTGATGCAGACTCCTGTTCCGCCCGCGACTCCGTACAGCGGCAGCGCACATGAAGAGCATTTCGCGCCATCGATGCGCGGCAGCGCGCGCCAGCACTCACCGCAGCACGAAGCCACGCGATCCCGCCACGGCAAATCGCGGTCACACGCGACACACCACGCGGGCAGAACGATTCTGAGCGCCTCACGTCCAATGTTCGACAGCGCGCGGCTCAGGCTCGGCACGCGCAACATTGTACCGACGGAGGTTTCTACGTGTCCTCGACTTCGCTTATATTGCCGTCCATGAGAAAGACCGCATTCCTGCTCGCCCTTCTCCTCGCCTGCTCCCTCCCCGCCGCGGCGCAGACGACCGAGTTCGGCGTCCTCTTCGGCGGAAGCAAAAGGGTCACAGACAGCGGTGACACGGCGGCTGCCGGCACCACCTTCAACGACGACGGCTTCAGCTTCTCGAACAACTCGTTCGAGCTGTATTACGCGCTGCAGGTCGATCCCGGCACGATGTTCAAGATCAAAGCGGGGCGGATCAACGGTCCCGTAGGGCTTCGCTCGACCGAAGTAATCGACGGCGAGGAAGTCGACGTGCGCACGGATGTCGAGGGCGAGGTGCAGCACATCGAAGGGCTGATCGAGTATCGCTTCTCCGAGCCGTTCGGCTCCGCGGGACTCTTCGCCGGCATCGGCGCGTATCGTCATGAGGCCCCCGGATTCGAGACCTCGACCGATTACGGCTTCGCTGTCGGCGTCACGGCCGACTTTCCGATGACGCGCCGCTACGGCCTGATCCTTGACGGCACGTACCACTTCACGAAGCATGACTTCAGCCCGAGCTACCTCACGATCAGCGGCGGGCTCCGCTTCGCATTCTGATGATGCGCGGGACACTGGTCGCCGCCTCGCTGCTGCTGATCGCGATCGCGGCGGAGGCGCGCAGCGTCTCGACGTTCTCGATCGTCGCGCGCGACGCGAAGACGGGCGAGCTCGGCGTCGCCGTTGCCTCGCGATTCTTCAGCGTCGGAAGCGTCGTGCCGTATCTCGACTCGCGCGCCGGCGCGGTCGCGACGCAGGCGAATGCAAACGTGACGTACGGCCCGCGCGGGCTCGAGCTGATGGCGCAGGGAGCGACGGCGGAAGAGACGCTTCGCGTGCTGCTGCGTGGCGATGAGAATGCGAAGTCGAGGCAGGTCGGGCTCGTCTCCCGCGATGGATCGTCGGTCACGCACACCGGCGAGGGATGCAACCCGTGGGCTGGCGGCCGCAGCGGCCCGAACTACGCGATTCAGGGCAATATCCTCACCGGCGAAGACGTCGTCGTGAAAATGGAGCGCGCGTTTCTCGACGCGAAGGGCTCGCTCGCGCAGCGGATCTATGCGGCGCTTCTCGCGGGTGATGCGGCGGGCGGCGACTCGCGAGGCAAGCAGTCCGCGGCGCTCGTCATCGTCCGCGACAAGGCGGGATTCAACGGCGGTAACGACCGCGCGATCGACATCCGCGTCGACGACGACGCCGAGCCGTTCATCGAGCTCGGGCGCCTGCTGAAGTACGCCGAGATGAATTACGCGTGGAACGAAGGCTGGACCGCGTTCACACAGAAGCGCTTCGCCGAAGCGCTCGAGGCCCAGGAGCGGGCGGCGAAGCTCGGCGCAGATGTGGCGGAAGTGATGTACGACCTCGCGGTGATCCGCCTCGCTGCAGGAAAGCGAGCCGAAGCGTTGGAGGCCCTCGCACGGGCGTTCGCGTTGAACCCCAAACTGAAGAAGCAGGCGGCAAATGACTCCGATCTTGCCGCCGTGCGCGGGGATGCGACGTTCGAGCGCCTGATGCGTTAGCACCGGTTTCGGAGTGCGGCGGCTCGCCGCCGCTTTCGTTCGGCGTATCGCAAGCAGCGGCAAGCCGAAGAGGTACGCCCCTTGCTCTCCCCCTCATCAGAAACAGGAGGAAATCGCATGCCTAAGAACAAGACGATTCGCGAGGTCATGACCGCGAATCCCAGGACGGTAACTGACAAGGACAAAGTCATCGATGCGGCGCGGATCATGCGCGATCAGGACACGGGCGTCGTGCCTGTCGTCAACGGCAAGAAGATCATCGGGATGGTGACCGACCGCGACATCGTCGTGCGCGCTGTGGCCGACGGGAAGAACCTGTCGGACGTGAGCGTCAACGACGTGATGACCCGGAAGGTCCAGACCGTCAAGGAAGACACTCCCGTGAGCGAAGTGATGAATCTGATGAGTCGCGAGCAGATCCGCCGGGTGCCGGTGGTGAATGCAAGCGACGAGCTGGTCGGAATCGTCTCAATTGGCGATCTGGCGACCCACACGAACCAGGACGGTAAGGTCGGCCAGACGGTCGAGAATATCAGCGAGGCACCGCCGAATCGCTAAAAGGGAATGAGCGGGCGCGGGCGGATCGTTTCGCGTCGAGAGGTCCGACCTGTGAAAATTCTCGTGATGGTGTGCGCGGCTCTGCTGGCCGCGATGGTGAGCTTCGCGGACGAAACGACCGCCGGCGCACCGCTCGATCCCAAGACCGACGCGCTAGTGCGCCAGGCGCTCCCCCTCTGCGAAGGCATGAAGCTGACGCAGACCGAGTGGAGCGCCAGGATGCCCGCGGGAATGAAGGCATTCGTCCTCCGCGTGGAGAGCCCTCGCCACGCCTGCGACGGCCAGTACCTCGCGGTCTCGCATTCCGGCGGCAGCTTCTACCTCGGTTCTCCGTGGCCGCTCGACGGCGTCGAAGGGGCGTCACTGGAAGAGAAGCTCAAGAACTTCGCGTGGACGCGGATGCAGCAGAATTACGCCGCGGTCGTCGATCGAACGCGGACGCGCGAGGGTCTTTTCCGCGTGACGCTGACCGAGACGACCGAGCGCGGCAAGATCCCTCTCGAAGGGCTCATCGATCCCGATGGCCGCATCTTCTTCATGGGCAATTTCCGGTCGGCGGGGAGCGATGCTGCGAAGCAGCGCCTCGACTCGCTGGCGAAGATGATCGAGGCAGCCCCTGCGCGTGGCGCCGAAAAGCCGCAGATTACCGTGGTCGAGTTTTCCGACTTTCAGTGCCCCTCATGCAAGTTCGCCTCGGGCTATCTCGATTCGGTTCTCGCGAAGCATGGCGACACGGTCCGCTATGTTCGCCTCGACCTTCCGCTGATGCAGGCGCATCCGTGGGCGTTCGCCGCGGCGGTCGCAGGACGTGCGGTCTACCGGCAGAAGCCGGATCTCTTCTGGGATTACAAGAAGCAGGTCTACGCGAACCAGGACAAGCTTTCCGCGTTCACGATCGATGATTTCGCCCGTGCGTTCGCGCAGGATCACGACCTCGACATGAACCGCTACGACGCCGATGTGAGCTCGGCCGAGATCCGCGAGCTGATTCTCAAAGGCGTCGGCGGTGCGTTCTCGAACGAGGTCCGTTCAACGCCGACGTTCATGGTTAACGGCGTTTTCGTCGACGCAGGCGAAGGCGGGAAAGCGCTCGAGAAGTACATTGACGGACTGCTGAAGTGAAGTCATTCCGAGCCAAAGCGAGGAATCCGGACGGGGGAACTCCCTCCACCCAGATTCCTCCCCGTCTTCGCGGCTCGGAATGACCTAGCGCTTCTTGGAGCTCTTCTTAGCAGGGGACTTCGACGCGGACTTTTTCGAGGCCGCTGACTTCGTCGAAGCAGCCGCGCTGGACGCGGCCGCCGAACGCTTTTTCTTCTTCTCGTTGCTGGCCTTCCGCAACGCGATTGCGAGCAGCGAAGCGCCGACGAGCACGCCCGCTGCGCCGCCGATCACCTTCCTCGGGTTGTCCTTCGCGTAGTCGCGAGCATTGCTGATCTGCTCGGAGAGATACTCCGACGCCTTCTCGACCGACTCCTTGACGTCGAGGTCGTCGAAGGCGCCGCGCAGACGCTCGACGCGCTCGCTCGTGAGTCCGAAGCGCTCGAGCGCCTCGAAGAGCGCCGACTCACTCACGCTGTCCGCGACACTGCCGATCTTCGCTTTTGCTCCTTCGAGGGTCTCGGTCAGATAGCGGCGATCTTCTTCCGCCAGCGTTACGCGCCCCGATGTCGTGGAACCTGTTTTCTTCGATGCAGCCATTTTATTGACTCCTTTTCAAACGTTTGCCGGGATTCTCTTTCACAAGCTCTGCCATGCGAGGTCGAGGAACGACTTGAGCATGCGTCCGGTGAGTCCCCAGATCTCGTAGTGCTGGTGGATGTAGTAGTAAGCAGGATAGTTCCGCTCGCGGAAAGAAACATAGCGGACCTCCGGCTGCGCGGCGTCCAGCAGCGCGTCGACCGGCACCTCGAAGACCTCGACGACCTCTCCCGCCTGCATCACGTAGCTCGTCCGTTCGTGAACGATGCCGGCAAACGGAGCCACCAGATAACCGCTATTGGTGACGAGATCGTCAAGGCGCCCGATCAGTTCGACGCCGCGCCGCGGAATCCCGACCTCCTCTTCCGCCTCGCGCAGTGCCGCATCGGTCAGCGCTTCACCCGGTTCGACCGCGCCGCCCGGGAAAGCGATCTGGCCGCTGTGAGCTGCCATGTTCTCCGCGCGCCGGGTGAAAAGAATCGACCAGATGTCTGCGCCGCGGATCAGCGGGACAAGGACGGCGGCGCGACGAAATTCCGGGGCATCGATCTCGATCGCAGGGCGTTTGGCGAGGAGCGCCCGCAGACGGTCGAGCGCCGCATCATCGAACACCGGTCAGCTCCACAACAATGGACGGAGTGGAGCCGGCGACCGGAATGCTCTGGAGCGCGTGATGCAGCTCGAGGCGGTCCGCATTCTCCGCAGCCGGGATCGCGATGGTCCCCGCTTCGCCGGCGCGAAGATCGCCGTCGAGCCCGATCCAGCGATTCTCGATCTCGACTCCGCTCACGAACTGCTTCGCGATGATGCGATACGCCGGCTGGCCGTATTCGCGGGCGCGGAGAGTGGTCTCGCCGGTATTGCGGACGGTGACGCGCAGGCGTCCGTCTTCGCGGGCAATTCCGACGAGCTCGATGCTGGGAAAGAGCGGGAGTCCTGCGCTTCGGTCATCCTGAGCCGCGGGGGCGTCTTCGCGGCTCAGGATGACAGCGGAGACGTATCCTGCGACCGTCTGTTCGATTGTCGCGTTCTTCGCGAGCCAATCGCGCTGCGCGGCGGCGATCGAGCGTTCGTCAAGCTCGCGGGTAAAGAACGACGCCAGCGTCTCAACCTCCCCTTCGCCGAACGGAATCTTCACGACGCAGGTATCGGGATACTCGGCGAACTGCGCATAGTCGCTGACCGCGACCGGCTTCCCCGCGCCGAAGGCGCGGATGAGCGTTCCCGAGGTTTCGCCGGCCGAGGGGTAGCGGAGGTTCACGAGACGATCGGCAGCGGCGTAATAGGCGCCGAACTCCCGGTCATCCACGTATCCGGTCGTGATGACGCCAGGCCCCGCGATCTTCGATATGTCGATGTCCGGCGCCGCCTCACCAACGATGAGCAGCACGAGGTTCGGGTCGCGCTTGCGGGCGATCCGGAACGCCTCGATGACGATCTCTCCCCTCTTCGCCGAGGTGAGAAACCCGAAGAGTCCGACGACGCGCGCTTGTGGCGCGATGCCGAGGCGACGGCGGACAGCGTCACGATCATGCACAACCGCCTCGGGCAGATACGGGTGCGGCACGACATGAATCGGCGTCGCGACTCCGAACGAGCGAAGGACGTTTGCCGCCCATTCGTTGTGCACGATGACGGCGGTTGACCGGCGCGCAATCTCGACCGAAGCGGGCAGGAGAAAGTTGCCCATCTCGCTGTGCAGTCCCGCGGCGCGTCCGCGCGCCCAGGCCGCCCCCGCCTCCCCATGGCTCGCGCGAAGCGAGTCGATATAACCGTCGACATCTCCCCGCGCGAGTGTCATCTCGACGATGAGGTGATGGAGCACGACGTCGTGCAGCACGATGACACCCGGCGTCATCATCGCTGCCTCGTAGACAAATTCGTGATGCGGGTTGTTGCCGAGCTGATAGATGTAACGATCGGCGCCGCTCTCGACGATCTCGAGTCTCTCCCGGAGCGCGGGAAGCAGCATCGACGCGTAATGCGCGACGCCTGTGCGCGCAGGCGGCAGCGGCGAGAGCATGGCGACGCGCATCACGTCAATCCGCGCTCTTCCTGGCCCGGTCGGCCAGATATGCCTCGACGAACTCGCCGAGGTCCCCGTCGAGGATGCGCTGGACATCGCCGACCTCGTGCCCGGTACGCATGTCCTTGATCATCTGATACGGCTGCAGCACGTACGATCGGATCTGGCTGCCGAAGCCGATCTCCTTCTTCTCCCCTTCGATCTGCGACTGCTCTTCCTTCCGCTTGTCGAGCTCGAGCTGATAGAGACGCGCCTTCAACAGCCGCATCGCGGTGGCGCGATTCTTATGCTGGCTGCGCTCGTTCTGGCACGTCACGACGATGCCGCTCGGCAGGTGAGTGATGCGGATCGCCGAGTCGGTGACGTTGACGTGCTGGCCGCCTGCGCCGGACGAGCGATACGTGTCGACACGAAGATCCTTGTCGTTGATCTCGATCTCGATGTCCTCATCGATGTCGGGATAGATATAGACCGAGGCGAAGGAGGTGTGCCTCCGCTTCGCCGCGTCGTACGGTGAAATGCGCACGAGCCGGTGCACGCCGTGCTCGGACTTGAGGTAGCCATACGCGTATTCGCCGCGCACCATCACCGTCGCGCTCTTGATCCCCGCTTCGTCGCCGCCCTGGTAGTCGATCATCTCGGTAGACCAGCCGCGGCGCTCGCAGAATCGCAGATACATGCGAAGGAGCATGTCGGCCCAGTCCTGCGACTCGGTGCCGCCGGCGCCGGGATGGATGGCGAGGATCGCGTCGCGGTCGTCGTGCGGTCCGGCGAGCTTCATCGTCATCTCGACCTGTGTGACCTCGGCTTCGAGCTGTTCGACGAGCGTCTCGATATCGCCTCCGACGTTCTCCCCCTCTTTGTCGAGCTCGAGCAGCACGTCGAGCTCTTCGTATTTGGTGTCGATCGACTCGCCCGACTGAATCCGTTTCTCGACGCGGCTCCGCTTCCGTCCGACTTCCTGTGCCGTCTCGGGCTTGTCCCAGAAACCGGGAACCGACATCTCGCGCTCGATCTCGTCGAGCGCCTTTCGGGCGCCGGCTACGTCAAAGATAGCTCCGCACGTCGGCGATTCGCGATCTCAGGGATTCGATGCGGGGGTTCATGTCGTAAGTGGGCATTAGCGTCCTTGCTGTGATTTTAGAGACCGAAATGTTGAATGTTGAATGTTGAAACCGATCTTCACCATTCAACATTCAACATTCAACATTCCCGTCCCCCTTTTGGCATTTTGCATTTTGCATTCTGCATTACCCCCGCCCCCGCCCCCTCCACCACCCCACACCCACTGCAACCATCGCCACCCAGGCAAACCAATCGCCAAACCGCACGTACGGGGTAACCGTCGATTTCTCCTGAAACCGCGCGTAGATGATCCCGGCGCGTCCCATCGGGATCGACTCTCGGATCCGTCCGCTGGGGTCGATGAATGCTGAGATTCCTGTAGTTCCGGCGCGGAGCAGGTATCGGTCCCCTTCGACGGCTCGCAGGCGGGCCTGATTGAGATGCTGACGTGGCGCGGACGTTCCGTCGTACCAGGCGTCGTTGGTGATCGTTACGAGGACGTTCGCGCCGTTGCGGATCTGCGTTCTCGTGATCTGCGGAAAGACGATCTCGTAGCAGATCGCGGGGCCGTAGCGAAACCTGCCTGCGAGCGGGCGGTCGTTCGTGCCGAACGAGAATTCGCCTACTTCGTGGACGAGTTTCTGCGCGAAGAAGAGCATCTTGCGCATCGGGACGAACTCGCCGAACGGCACGAGCTTGATCTTGTCGTAGTGGCCGATCGTCCTGCCGTTGCTGACGAGAAACGCGGCATTCCAGAGCCGCATCCCGTTCTCAGAGTCTTCTGCGACCGAGCCGAGGATGATGTCGACGTTGTGCCGCAGCGAGATGCTCTCGATCGCGTCGCGGTAGAACTCAGTGCGGTTGTAGGAGAGCGGCACCGTCGATTCCGGCCAGATGACGACGCTCGCGCCGTTTGCGATCGCCTCTTCGGTCATCGCCATCATCCGCCGGAAGATTGTCAGCATGCTCGACTCGTCCCATCGCATCTCCTGCGAGATGTTCGGCTGCAGAAGTGCGGCGACCGCCGGGCGTGCGCCGGTGGGGCGTGCGACGAGTTTGGCGGTCACGAGGCCTGTTCCCCACCATACGAGTGCCAGCGCTGTGTGGACGCCGATGACGAGCACCAGCGGAAACCCGCGCGGCTTCTGCGTTGCGATCCACGCGATGACCGTCGACGGCAGGAGGATCATCGCACCGACGAGATACGGTCCGGCGAAACGATCGATCTGAATCAGAGACGTGTAGTCGACGATTGTGGTCGCGATCAGGCTCCACGGAAAGCCGCTGAGCAGATACGTTCGCACATATTCGACCGCGGCCCAGGCGAGTGGGATGAGCAGCCAGCGGCCAAAGTCTTTGCGCGGCCTGATTCGATGGACGATGATCGCGAAGAGCCCGCCGTAGAGTCCGAGGTACGCGGCCATCGCACCAAAGATCGCGACCCCCGCCGCGTACGGGAGTCCGCCGTAATGCGACATCACACGGATGACCCACGGAACCATGATCAGCCACGCGATCGTGTGCGCGAGCCAGCCGAGGAGAAACGCGTGCCTGGTCCGCTCCGTGGTGGTGATCGCGATGAGGAGCGGCGCGAGGGCGATGAAGGCGAGCCAGCCTGCCGCGACATCCGGAAAAGCGAGCGCAAACGCGACACCGGAGATGACCGCAAAGAGAATTTTGAGGGAAGGGTTCATCCATCGTGCGCGAAGCGAAGGATCTTCTGTGCGAACTGGGGATTGTTTCGACGACATGCCGGGCGGCGAAAGGATAGCTCATCCTTCATCGTGGTTCTGAGTCTTGAAGACAAGCAATGGGACGAAAAGCCGCCGGCTGAAGCCGGCGCCACGTCGTGCATGGCTCGTGGCAACATTCGCGAGTGACGTGGCGCCGGCTTCAGCCGGCGGGCTTTCGTCCCCTTTTGCATCAGGATGAAAGTGGCTTCGTTCTCCCCAGTGCGATCAGAAGATCCTTCGCCGTCTTCGCGGCTCAGGATGCTGGAGAAACCCCTACTTCTTGAACAGCGCGTCGAACGCTTTGCGCGCGTTGTCCGGGGTCTGCGGCTGCCGGCCTTTGTCGGCGGCGAGGTCGCGGACGATCTTCGGCGAGAACAGGGCGCACTGATTCCTCACCTGTTTCGCAGGGACGCGGACCGGGATGTTCTCGCGGCACTCCCACATGGTCGTCGCGTCGAAGGCGCGGCAATTGCCGCAGGTGTGAAGATCGGCGCCGCATTTGGAGCACGCTTCGTCGTGCGTCAGCTCTCCAAGATTCTGACGCTGCTGGCCGCAGGCGTTGCACTTGAATGCCTCGGGACCGAAACCGCCGGCGGTGCGTCCGCGTGGCGCACCTTCGACGCGTTGGTTCCCCGGCTCCGGGGCACGTGGCTCCCGGGGAGGGCGACTGCCGCTCGATCCCGAGCCGTAACCGCCACCGTCCTGATATCCCTTGTGCTTGTATTTTCGATCGCTCAAACAGATTCACCTCAAGAAAAGCCAGTACACCGCTCCGAGGATGACGATGATCGTGATCACGAAAAAGATCACCCTGATCGCCACACGCACCATCTTCAGGAAAAGCCACACAACGAAGATAATGATGAGCAGGCCGAGGAGCTCGTTGGTGCCCGGCATGTTTGGGGGTGCCGGCAGTCTAGCAGGTTCCTTACACCACGAGACGTAACGGCTGCTCGACGTATTGCCTGAGGGTCCTCAGATATTCCGCCCCCGTCGCGCCATCGATCACCCGGTGGTCGCACGACATGGTCACTTTCATTCGTTCGCGGATGACGATCTGCCCGTCGATGACGACAACGCGCGCCTCCGCGGCACCAATCGCCAGGATCGCGGAATTGGGCGGATTGATGATCCCCGTGAACTCCTCGATGCCCCAGGCGCCCAGATTCGAGATCGTGAACGTGCTTCCCTGATACTCGTCCGGCTTGAGTTTGCGGTTCTTCGCCTTTTCCGCGAGCGCTCGCACTTCCTGCGCGATCTCGAGGACGAATTTCTGATCAGCGTTCCGGATCACCGGCGTGATGAGTCCCTCCGGCGTCGCGACCGCAACCCCGATGTGGATCTCGCCATGCTGCGTGATCGCCTCGCTGCCCCAGCTCGCGTTGATGTTCGGATGATGGCGAAGCGCGAGGGCAACCGCGCGGATCATGAAGTCGTTGACGCTGAGCTTCGCCCCTTCGATGTCGATGAGCTGCTGGCGGACCGAGGTGAGGTTGGTGACGTCGAAATCTGCGGTCAGATAAAAGTGCGGGATCGGTCCCGTCGACTCCGCAAGACGCTTCGCAATCGTACGGCGCATCGCTGAGAGCGGGATCTGCCTGGTCTCGAGTGCGGCGGGTTGTTGGAGCGCAGGCATTGCTGATTTGGACCGCGCCGCCGCGGCCTGACCCCCGCTTATCTTCTTCACGTCCGCAGCGACGATGCGTCCGCGCGGCCCGCTTCCCTGAACGGTATCGAGACTGACGCCCATCTCGCTCGCCATTTTGCGCGCGAGCGGCGATGAGCGGTGACGCTCGCCCCCCTGCGGCATCGCGACGACGTTGCCTTGATCGTGCCTGATCGAGCGATCCGTGCGCGGCCCTTTCATGTCGACCGCCTCTCCGTACTCGCCCGTGGAGTGGCGGATGCTGTCCTTCTTGTCGATTGCGCGGCGCGACTGGCCGTCAGCCGCAGGTTTCGCCTCGGCGGCCGTCGCCGGCTTCTCTTCCACCGGAGCCGCAGGAGGGGCCGGAGTAGCGGGAGGGGCGTCGGCTTTCTCCCCTTCGCCCAGAATCTTCGCGAGTATGCCGCCGACCGGCGCCATCTGCCCTTCGCCGACTGCGATCGTGCCGAGAGTTCCGTCAGCTTCTGCTTCGAGATCGAGATTCACCTTGTCGGTCTCGATCTCGAGCACAGCCTCGCCCTTCCTGACCGGATCGCCCGCCTTCTTGTACCAGCGGATGACTTTCCCTTCGCTCATCGCGTCGCCCATCTTGGGCATGATGATTTCAGACATTTTGTTCTGAGGTCAGCTCCTGTACATCACTCTCTTCACCGCGCGCACGATGTGCTCTTCGTGCGGCGTGGCGAGCAGTTCGAGGTTGCGCGCGTACGGCATCGGGACGTCTTCGCCGGTCACGCGAAACACGGGGGCGTCAAGCTCGTCGAACATCGTCTCGGTGATGCTCGCCGCGATCTCCGCGCCGGCGCCGAACGGCTTCCACTGCTCCTGAACGACGATCGCGCGATGCGTCTTCGCCACCGACGCGTATGCCGGCTCCATGTCGAGGGGGCGGAGCGTGCGGAGGTCGATCACTTCGCACTCGATCCCTTCCTCTTTCGACAGCTTGTCGGCGACCGTCAGCGAGAGCTGCATCATCCGGCTGAAGGAGACGATCGTGACGTCGCTCCCCTCGCGCGCGACGCGCGACTTGCCGAACGGCACCGTGAAATCGGGATCGTCGGGGACTTCACCCTTCATGCCGTAGAGCGCGGCGCTCTCGAGAAACATCACCGGATCCTTGCCGCGGATCGCGGTCTTCAGCAACCCCTTCGCGTCAGCGGGAGTTCCCGGAGTGACGACATGAATGCCGGGAAAATGAGCGTAGAACGACTCGAAGGTCTGAGAGTGCTGGGCGGAAAGCTGCACGCCCGCTCCCTGCGGTCCACGGATGACGAGCGGCACGTCGACCTGTCCGCCGGAGAAGTAACGCACCTTCGCCGCATGATTCAGAATCTGATCGGCGGCGACGATCGCGAAGTTCACCGTCATCATCTCGACGATCGGCCGCAGTCCGAGCATCGCCATTCCGACCGCCGTACCGACCATCCCAGCCTCAGCGATCGGCGTATCGATCACGCGCCGCGGGCCGTACTTTTTCAGCATGCCGGCGGTGATGCGGAACGTACCTTCGTAGACGCCGATGTCCTCCCCCATGATGAGAACGTTCGGGTCGCGGTCCATCTCTTCCATCATCGCTTCGCGAATCGCGTCGCGGTAACTCTTCTCAGCCATTGTCCTCACTCACGGGATGCGGGCCATGCTCGGCCACGACATCGGTGAACAACTCGCTCCCATCGGGCACCGGGCTCTCTTCGGCGAACCTGACCGCCTTCGCCACTTCCTCGGTTGCCCACTCGTCCATCTTCTTCACGTCGTCATCCGTCAATCCGGAGACTTCGGCGAGACGCTTCCGCATGATCGTGATCGGGTCGCGGTCGCGGTGCTTCTCGACTTCGTCTTTCGAGCGATATGGCTGAAGGATGTCGGCGGCGCCGTGTCCCGAGAAGCGATACGTCATCGCCTCGATGCAGTACGGCTTGCCGGTCTCGCGGATCTGGCGGACGATCCGATCGGCGGCTCCGCGCATTGCGAATACGTCCTGCCCGTCCACCTTCTCGGTCTGGATGTTGTACGCGCGGACGCGCGCGGAGAGATCCGTCAGCGCCGAATGACGCTCGACCGAGGTGCCCATCGCGTAGCCGTTGTTCTCGATGATCCAGAGGACCGGACACAATCCGTCCTTCCCCCAGAGACCCGCCATGTTCATCCCTTCGTGGAACGAGCCGATGTTCATCGCTCCGTCGCCGAAGTAGCAGACAGCGATGTTGTCGCTGTTGCGATAGCGGAGCGCGTAGGCGGAGCCGGCGGCGAGCGGAATGTGGCCTCCGACGATTCCGTATCCGCCATAGAGTCCGTTCGCGGCGTCGAAGAGATGCATCGAGCCGCCTTTGCCCTTCGAGATGCCGGTCGACTTGCCGAAGAGCTCAGCCATGACGCGACTCGGCCCCGAGCCAAGTGCGAGAGCCTGCGCGTGGTCGCGATAGCCGCAGTAGACAACGTCGCCCTTCTTCAGCGCGGAAATCACTCCGATGGCGACCGCTTCCTGGCCGGAGTAGACGTGGAGATAGCCGCCGATCTTGCCGCGGCGGAACTCCCGCTCACTGGCTTCTTCGAACCGGCGGATCAGGATCATCTGCCGGAGGATTTCAGTCCATTCGGGCGCGCAGGCAATCTCTTCATCTGGAGAAACGGTCGTGCTTTTCGTTTTTGCCATTCTGGGCTTCGTGCGGAGGTGCACACCGCGGGCCGGGATTCTAGCCCGATTCGCAGCGGTTTAGGAGTGCAGCGAACTCCTAAACTGTCTCGGACGCCGCTCGCCGTGCCCTGGGTTCCTCCTCCAGATCCGTCCCTCGCGCGATGAAGGCGATGGCGACGATGGCGAGGACGGTGCCGTTGATTGCGAGGGCGGCGGTGATCGACCAGCGCTGCGCAACGTATCCGGCCAGTAGGTTGCCCAGGGGCATGCCGCCGCGGAAAGCGAGCATGAAGATCGACATCACGCGACCTCGCATCGCGTCGGTGGTCGCGAGCTGCACCAGCGAGCTGTAGAGCGAAACGACTCCCACGATGCAGGCCCCCGCGAAAAACGCGAGGACCATGCTGAGCGGCAGCGAGCGGGAAACGCCGAACCCGACCAGGAGGCAGGCGAACGACGCTTGCAGGATGAGCGCGATCTTCCCCTTCTTCGCCGCGTGCGTCGTCGCCGCGACGGCCAGCGCACCCACGACGGATCCGAGGCCGTAGACGGTGAGCATCGACGCGTAGCCGGAGGCGTCGAGCGCGAAGATCGACTTGGCGACCACCGGCATGAACGTGACGATCGGCATCCCGAGAAACGTCCCTGCAAACGCGAGGAAGGTCAGCAGAACCATCTTCCGCCGCCGCGTAACGAACGCAAATCCTGCGCGCATCTCGTCCATGATTCCGCTCTTCAGCTCCGCGGTCTTCACGACCGGTGTGCGGATCATCATCAGCGCGACGATCACTGCGACGAACGACACGCCGTTGAGCGCGAAGCAGATGGCAGGACCCCACGTCGCGAACGCGATGCCGGCGAGAACCGGCCCGACCACGCGCGCGAGATTGAACTGCATCGAGTTCATGGCGATCGCGTTCGAAACGTCCTTCCGTTTGACCAGCAGCGGAAGGAGCGAAACGTACGCCGGACCGCTGAACGACTGCGCGCTTCCGGTCAGAAACGAGAGGAGGAAGATGTGCCAGACCTGAACCTGGCCGAGCCAGATCAGCAGCGCGAGGACGAACGCGAAGCTCATCTGCATGTACTGCGAGAACAGCATGATCTTGCGCCGCTCCATCCGGTCGGCAACGACGCCTCCGAAAAGCGAGAAGAGGAGCATCGGGCCGGTCGCGAGGAATCCGTCTACACCCAGTAGAAACGGCGAGTTGGTCATCTGCAGCACCAACCACCCCTGCGCCACCGTCTGCATCCACGTTCCCGTCGTCGACGTGAACGCGCCGAACCACAGAAGACGGAAGTCGCGGTACCGCAGCGCGCTGAACGTCCGCCCGAGAGGGCCGCCGTGTCGGCTTCCGGTGACTTCAGATTCGAGAGCCTGTTCCTGCGGGAGCGAAGAGCTCATGCGCGGATTTTGAGCCTCGCGGCCGTCGCGGCAGTGTGCGCGTGGCAGATGGCGATTGCCAGCGCATCGGCGGCGTCGGCGCTCATCTTCAGCGTCGCGCATCCGGGCAGCAGCACCCGCACCATCTTCGCTACCTGCTCCTTCTCTGCCGCGCCGTAGCCGACGACAGCGCTCTTCACCGATCGCGGCGAGTACTCGAAGATCTCGACTCGCGCCTCGCGCGCCGCCAGGAGAATGACGCCTCGAGCGTGCGCAAGCTGGATCAGACTCTTCACATTCTGTCCGGCGAACGGACTCTCCACCGCGATCGCCGCGGGAATGCATCGAGCGATTACTGTCCGCATGGCGTCGTAAATGCGCTCGAGCCGATCCGCCAGCTCCGCGCCGCGCTGAGTGCTGATCGATCCCTGCTCGACGAGCGCCAGGCGCCCCTTCTCGTAGTCGACCACACCGAAGCCAGTCGTGATCGAGCCGGGGTCGACGCCGAGGATGCGCATGAAATGATTATAAGGACTGAGGGATGGGGGACGCTAAAGGCACGGCAGCGAAGTCGATCGGTTCACCATTCACCATTCAACATTCAACATTTAACATTCCCGTTCTCTGCCTCGGGATGACGGGAATGTTAAATGTTGAATGTTGAATGGTGAATGAGTCCTATCCCGGTTTCCTGAACCGAACCTCATAAATCGGCCGCCCTTCCGCGCGATATTTCTCTTCATAGTTCGTCCGCGGCGGATCGGAGGGGGCGGGCGTGCGCGCTTCGCTCGGGAAAAATGCGGCGATCACCGGCGCGGCGATTTCCAGGTACTGCTCGTGATCGGTCACGTACACCCCTCGGGCACCCGGCACCATGACGCGCCGCAACTGCTCGAGCACCTCGGGACGGATGATCCGGCGCTTCTGCTTTTTCTTTCGCGGCCATGGATCGGGGAAGTAGATATGCACCTCGGAGATCGAAGCGTCCGGAAGCATGTCGCGCACCACGAGAAACGCGTCGTGATTGATCTGCCGGATGTTCGTCAGCCCCCGCTTCGCAATCCGCTCGCCGATCACCCGGTGGCAGTGCAGCGACTTCTCGATCCCGATGAAGTTGACGTCCGGCCGCTCGGTCGCGGAGCCAATGAGAAAGCGACCCTTCCCCGACCCGATCTCCAGAACGACAGGATTCGAGTTTCCGAAAAGCTGCTGCAGGTCGAGGAGAATGAAGCCGGTGTCGCGGGGATTGATGGTCAGCATGGGGGGGTGAGTGACAAGTGCTGAGTGCTGAGTGCTGAGTGCTGAGTGATCGTGGATTCTTACTTGTCACTTGTCACTTGTCACTTGCCACTCCGTCTCACTCCTCGTCAGGTCTCGAGATCCTCATACAGCCGAACATAGGTCTCGTATCGTGCACGGTTGAAAGTTCCCGCCTCGACGCGATCTTTCACCTCGCAATCCGGCTCGTGCACGTGGGTGCAGTCGGTGAAGCGGCACGACTCGTTCGGCTCCTCAAACTCAGGGAAATAGTCGCGAAGCGAGCCACGGTCGAGATCCCAGAGGCCGAACTCGCGGATACCGGGCGTGTCGATGAGATACGTGCCGTCGCCAAAGTCGTAGAGCGTCGATGCGGACGTCGTGTGGCGGCCTGTGCCTCGGCGGTGGAGCGTGTTGGTCGCGAGCTGGAGTCGCGCATTGATCGCGTTGAGGATCGACGACTTGCCGACGCCGCTGTGTCCAACGAGCGCCGCCGTTTTCCCAAGCACGATTTCGCGCAGCGCGTCGAGACCTTCGCCGCTGTGCGTCGAACAGGCGATGACCGGAACGCCGAGGTCGCGATAGACGGACAGCTTCTCGATCTCGATCGCACGCTGATCGTCGTCGAGGAGATCGACCTTGTTGACGCAGACGACCGGCTGCGCGCCGCCGCGCATGATCGCGATGAGATAGCGGTCGATGAGCCGCGGCCGCAGCGGCGGCGCCTTGACGGACACGACGTGAATCACGACGTCGATGTTGGCGGCGATGAGCCGCTGCCGGTGCTTGTGAAGCGGATCGGGACGCGCGAGTACCGTCCGCCGCGGCAGGATCGCGTTGAGTCGCGCCACTCCGGCTTCCTGTTCGATGAGCACACGGTCGCCCACTGCGAGGGCGCTTTTCTGCACGGTCGCGATCGCCGACGGGACGAGGCAGTCGATATCGGCGCCGTCGAGAAACACCCGGCACCTGCCGCTGGCGACTGAGATGACGATGCCGGCTGCGGCGTCATCGGCCGCTGAGCTCACCTCGCCGGTGACGCCCGGATTGTCATCGCCTCCACTGCCGCCGCGGCGCTGTTTCTTCCGCGCTCTCCGCTCTTTCTGCGTTTCGTGCTTCGCGATATCGCGCTCATTGCGCTTCGTTTGGCGATTCATAGAGACGGTTTGAGTATAGCAACCGTGTTGTAGAATTGCGGCGGTCCACAATCTGAAATGCCGCGAACCGAGAAACCACACGTTCTTCTCGTTGACGACAACGAGGCTGTATGTACGCTCATCATGGCGCTGCTGGGGCGTGAGTTCGAGGTCGACTGCGTCCTGGACGGAGCCGATGCGATCGAGCGTCTCAAGACGAACAGCTACGCCGCAATCCTTCTCGATCTCCGCATGCCTCAGGTCGATGGGTTTGGTGTGCTCGATTTCCTGGTCGCGAACAATCCCGAGATCATTCCGCGCGTGTTGGTCGTCACCGCCTCACTGACAAAAAACGAGACTGACCGCGTGCGCACGTATCCGGTCTGCGGGATCATCGCGAAACCATTCGAAGTCGAGACGCTCCTGCACGCGGTGCGCGATTGCACCGGCCCGTCTGGTGAGAGTGCGCTTGGCGGATTCGTTACGAGCGGAGTGCTTATTCTGCTCGCCCAGATTCTGCGCCGCGGCCTGTAGAGCGCTTCTTCTCGGGACTCTTAGGAGAATCTTCGCAGCAGATCGAGGATCGGCGCACTGGAGATCATTGCGATCGCCATCGTCTCGAGCGCTCCGCGCGATTTCACTTCCGAGCAGGCCACGACCAGCGACACCAGCTCGTCGATGTCGAATGGCTTTCGCACCACACCGTGAATCCGGTTCGCATCGAGGCGTGCGATGGTCTGGCGGTCGGCGCCTGTCAACACCAGCACGACGGGGGCGACTCGGACCTCTTCGCGCGCCAACTCTTCGAGAACGGAAAAGCCATCGCCGTCCGGCATGATGAGGTCGAGGAGAACGACCGTGTACTTGTTCTCGCGCAGGAGCGCGATCGCCTCAGTCCCGCTCGCGGCCTCGTCGACGGTCAGAGATCGTTGACGAAGCCGGGCAGCCACCAACTCGCGCAGGTGGACATCATCGTCGGCGACGAGAATGCGTTTGTTCGAATCGGCTGCCAAGTCGCGGGATACTGCCGAGCTACGGCGTACTTGTCAACCTCAGCCGATGCGGGGCTGAATTGCCGCCAGCGCTGGCTTCGGCGCGCGCAGCAGTGATTCGATCCCCGATGCAGGTAACGGCGGCGCGATGAAAAAACCCTGCACCTCGGCACACTCGTGGCCGCGAAGAAACTCCAGTTGCTCCGCGGTTTCGACACCTTCGGCGACCACGCGGAGGCCGAGCGCCTTCGCCATCGCGATCACGGCCACCAGGATCGTGTGGTCGTCTTCCTGATGCACAAATTGCTTGTCGATCTTCACCGTGTCGATCGGAAACCGGCGCAGATAGCTCAGCGAGGAGTACCCCGTGCCGAAATCATCGATCGACACGCGGATCCCGATCTCGCGCAGCAGCCGCATCGACATCAGCGACAGTTCTGCGTTCTGCATCGCCGTTGACTCCGTGATCTCGACCTCGAGCGCGCGGGCAGGCAGGCCGCTGTCCTCGAGGGCCCCGGCGAGCACGAGCGGCAGATCGCGCTGCTGGAACTGCTTTGTAGAGAGATTCAAGCAGATCCTCATCGACGAGTGCCCGAGGTCGTGCCACGACTTCATCTGACTGCACGCGGTTCGAACGACCCAGTCGCATAGCGGCAGGATGACGTCGCACTCCTCGGCGGCCGGCATGAACTCCTCAGGCGGGACGAGTCTTCCGCTCGGATCCTTCCAGCGGATGAGCGCCTCGGCGGCGACGATCTCGCCGCTCGCGGCATCGGCGACGGGCTGGTAATGCAGGACGAACTCCTCGCGCTCGAGCGCGCCTTCGAGTTGCGTCTGCAGCGACCGGCGGTCGTCGAACGGCGGCGGCGTAGCGTACTGATAATTGTTCCGCCCAAGCTCCTTCGCACGATACATCGCAACGTCTGCGCTCTTGAGAAGTGTGTCGGTATCGAATCCGTCACCGGGATAGAGAGCGATGCCGATACTCGTCTGCACCGCCAGCTCGTGCGCATCGATGATGATTGGCTCGCTGACGGTATCGAGGATCTTGCGCGCGACCGTCGACGCTCCGCTGCCGTCGCCCGAGACTCCGGAGAGGAGAACGGTGAACTCATCGCCGCCGAGGCGGCCGACCGTGTCCTCCTGTCGCACCGAGCTGACGAGGCGTGCGGCGACGGCCTGCAGGAGCCGGTCGCCGATCTCGTGGCCGAGGCGGTCATTGACGCTCTTGAACTCGTCGAGGTCGAGAAACATGATCGCGGCGGGCTGGCCGCTGCGGCGCGCGCGTGCGAGCGCGACGTCGACGCGGTCGCGGAACAGAATCCGGTTCGGAAGCCCCGTAAGGACATCGTGGTACGCGCGAAACTCCATCTGCTCCTGGACGTACTTGCGATCGGTGATGTCGATGATGGTCCCCTCCATCACCCCCGCTTCGAGCAGCGTGACGTTCTCAATGAGCCAGACAGCGGAGTTGTCCTTGCGGCGCATCTTGATCTCGAGGTCGGTAACGAAACCGTCTTTCTGCAGCTTCCCGAGCATGCCGTCGCGGTCGTCCGCGCTGAAGTAGAGCGAACGCGCCGGCTGGTTGAGCATTTCGTCCCGCGTCGCGTATCCGAAAATCCGCGCGCATGCGACGTTGCAGTCGAGAATTTCCCCATCGAGCGTGCTGCGATAGACGCCCGCGAGGTTCCGCTCGAAGAGGTTGCGATAGCGCGCCTCGCTCTCGCGAAGAGCCTCCTCCGCCTTCTTCCGACCCGTGTAGTCGCTTGCCGCGTAAACGACGCCGACCGGATTGCCGGCCGCATCGCGCACGAACGAGGAAGAGGTGAGAACGTCGACATGCGCGCCGTTCGCTCCCGCCCACTTCATCGTCTGCTCGAGGACGCCGGTGGCGTTGAGGATCCGCCGCGTGCTGCTGTTCTCGTCGTCGCCGAGGATGTGCCGCATGTGCGTGCCGATCAGCTCCTGCATGGAACGTCCGAGCATCGAACACGCGGCCTGGTTGGCGACGCGGATGGTGCCGTCCATGTCGATGACGATGACCGCGCTCTTCATCGTGGCCAGAATCTGACTCGACGCATACTCGGGAGTGAGGTCGACCAGATCGTGCCGCCAGACCGCACCAACTGAAACGATCACGAAGCCAAGGACAGCGGTATACCCGACCGGATAGACCGCTGTTCCGATCGCGGGAAGGATATCGACAAAACCAAACGAGCCGAGGATGGACGCGAGGATGAGACTTCCGGCACACTCGTGCGCTCTCCCCTCGGTGCGTCGGTACGTGTGCCAGAGAATCGAGAGCGCACCGCCTGTGATGGTCGCGTGGACGAGCAGGATCAGGGTGATCGCGGCGCTCGCGCGCGGGTAGAAGCCCCATTCGAAGCGCCGCATCGCCGGAACGAAGATCGGCGTCGACGCAGCCGTGGCTCCGACCGTCAGCCCGACGGCCCAGCAGAGATGCGCGACGCGACGGCGCAGCGCGCGATGCGGGTCGTACTGCGTCACGAGGTGGAAGAACGCGGGAGGGAGGGCGGCCGCCGCGAGGAGTCCGACACGCGCCCAAAGGAGCGCGACTGACTCCTGCTGCGACGCGTACATCATCGCGAAGGCGAGAAGCCAGCCGCTCGCCGCGCACGTGAGAACGAAGTAGAGAAAGGAGGGGAACGTGCTTCGCCCCCGTACCAGGACCGCCGTCCCGATCAGAAGAATCGCCACAGCCGTCGCCGCCGTGGCCACCGAAATGCCCCCGAAGATATAGCTCGCGCCGGGTGAGACGAAAAAGTCTGTCACTGCATATACACTCGGGTGTGATCGCAGTGTATCGCGTCTTTAACGCGGTCGGAGAGGGCGCCTGACCGACAGCGTTCGCCGTGGGTGGGAGGGGGAAGAGAATGCAAAATGCAAAAAGGGGGACGGGAATTGTAAGTGTTGAATGTTGAAAGGAATCACATTGTGGCGACCGTCAAAGAGATTGGCGCAAATCTGAGCGCGGGGGATCCTTCGCTTAGCTCAGGATGACAGCGCTGGCCGCGCGGCCATCCAATTCAACATTCAACATTCAACATTTAACATTCCCGTCCCCCCTTTTTGCATTTTGCATTTTGCATTTTGCATTGCCTCCCCTCCCCACCCCCCTACCACCCTCGCACAGCCCGCCATGAGCCGACGACGCGTTTGCCTTCGATCACGACGTAGCGATCGAACATTGCCGCGGTGAGGCAGGAGTGATTCGGGACGATGAGCAACCTGGTGCCGACAGGAACGCAGGGGCCGTGAACGATTCCGTGCTCCTGCGATAACGACACGAGCTTCATCGCGAGCGGTTTGAGCGACAGATCGCAAACGACTCCAAACCCGCAGTCGGGACGAATGTGTACGGGTCCGATGTCCTTCGACAGCGCGAGCGCGCCTGCATCGACGATCATCGTCTCGCGCTCCGGGTATGAACCGATCACCGTCGTCAGCACCGTGACCGCGCAGTCTTCGGGGGCGCACGCGCCGATCGCTGTCTGGAACGCATCGTAGAAGACGTAGTTGCCGGGGCGGATCTCATCCGCGAAGAACCGCTCCGCCAGCGACGTGGTCGGCGTTGAGCCGACGCTACGGATCGCAATTTGACGCGGTCACGAAACCTGGTCAGCGCTTCCGTCTCCTGCCTTGCGATCGCGCGCACCTCGCGTTCCCATCGCGCCTTGTACGACTGACCGGCGTGCGTGAGCAGGCCACGGAAGCGGATCGCGGAGGACTTCGCCATGCTCTTTGCGAGGTCTACGCTCTGTGGATTGTCGGGATCGACGCCCGCGCGGTGGTCGCCGCAATCGATCTTCAGAAACACATCGAGCACGCGCCTGCTCGACCGGTACGCACGCTCAATCGCCTTCAGCGCGTCGGCGCTGTCGATCAGGACGTTGAACGTCGCGATGCGCGCAGCAAGAGCGCTGGCGCGGGCGATCCTGTCGGGGGCGAGCGGCACCGCGTACGTGATGTCGTCGAATCCCGCATCGGCAAAGAACTCCGCTTCGGCCATCGTAGACACCGTGATTGGACCCTTCGCGCCGCCGTGCTGCATCAGCGCGACCTCGATGGTCTTGTGTGTTTTCACGTGAGGCCGGAAGATGACTCCGGAGCGCGCCGCTTTCTCGCGCATCCGGTCGCAGTTGCGCTGCACGATTCTGCGGTCGGCGAGAAACGCAGGCGTCGAGAGACGGTCGAGCGAGTGCGGAAGATCATCCATATCGATATGGACGCATTCTATGCGTCGGTCGAGCAGCGAGACCGCCCGGAGCTGCGTGGCAGGCCGGTGATTGTCGGCTGGCCAGGGCTGCGGAGCGTCGTCTGCGCGGCGTCCTACGAGGCGCGGAAGTTCGGGGTCCACTCCGCGATGCCGGCGACGCGCGCGATGCGACTCTGCCCCGAGGGGGTCTTCGTTCATCCCGACTTCGAGCGCTACCGCGCCGTGTCGCGGCAGATCCGCGAGATCTTCGAGAGGCACACGCCGCTGGTCGAGCCGCTTTCGCTCGATGAGGCGTATCTCGATGTCACCGAGGAGCTGACCGGGATTCCGACGGCAACAGAAACCGCGGAGACGATCCGGCGGGAGATCCGCGCCGAGACGCAGCTCACGGCATCGGCGGGCGTCGCGCCGAACAAGTTTCTGGCGAAGATCGCATCGGACTGGCGCAAGCCGGACGGCATCTTCGTCATCCGTCCGCACCAGGTCGAGCAGTTCCTCCTCCCCCTCCCGGTGCGCAAGATTCCCGGTGTCGGGAAGGCGACCGAGGAGGCTCTTGCGGCGATGGGGATCGCGACCGTCGGCGACATCCACCGGTTCGATGAGGTGGATCTCGTCGCGCGCTTCGGGAAATGGGGAACACGATTGTGGGAGCTTGCGCGCGGCATCGACGAGCATCCAGTCGTGTCATCGCGCAAACGAAAATCGTGGTCGCGCGAGAACACGTTCGAGACCGACATCACGCACGATGAAGTTGCCGCGTTTCTTCGCGAGGAGGCGGAGAAATTGTGGACGACTCTGTCCGAGAGGGGCCTGCGGGGACGGACGATCACCGTGAAGCTGCGGACGCCCGACTTCGTGACGCTGACGCGGAGGCTGACGCCCGAATCGCTTCCTGCATCAGCGGAAGATCTGGTTTCGGTTGCGGTCGCCTTGTTGTCGAAGTTCGAGTTTGCTGAAGGCTCGCGGTTTCGCCTCGCGGGAATCGGGGTATCGAACTTTCTCGAGGATGAGCCAACATCTCTATCCTGAGCGAAGCGAAGGATCTTCTGATAGCACTAGCGGTGGTCGCGGCTCGATTCGCGCTCGTGCTCTCAGAAGATCCTTCGCCGTCTTCGCGGCTCAGGATTCTGCACTCGATCCCATACAATGCGCGCCGGAAAATCTTGGCGAGGATCCGAAACGCACATGAATACAAAAACAATCACCGTCGCGCAGTACGGCATCGGCCCGATCGGGGCGGAAATCACGCGGCTGCTGCTGACCAAGTCGTGGGTGAAGCTGGTTGCGGCGGTCGACATCGATCCGGACAAGATCGGCAAGGATGTCGGTGAGGTGATCGGTCTCGGCCGCGAGGTTGGCGTCAAGGTCACGGGCGAGCTCGGCGTGAAAGCCGATGTCATCTGCCACTCCACCGGCTCGCGGCTGCGCGATGTCGCGGGGCAGCTCAAAGCGCTGCTCGAGCGCGGCTCGCACGTGGTCTCCACATGTGAGGAGCTCTCCTTCCCGCTCGACCAGAAAATCCGTGAAGACCTGCAGCAGGTTGCTCGCGCGGCGCAAGTCACGCTCCTCGGAACCGGCGTCAATCCCGGCTTCGTCATGGACAAGCTGCCGCTGACGATCACGTCAGTCTGCCAGGAAGTGAAGTCGGTCGAGATCATCAGAATTCAGAACGCGTCGACGCGCCGCGAGCCGCTGCAGCGCAAGGTCGGCGCCGGCATGACCACCGCCGAGTTCCGCGCTGCCGTAGACTCCGGAAAGATCAAGCACATGGGGCTGCGCGAGTCGCTCATGCTCGTCGGCCACGGCCTCGGCGTCGAGTTCGAAAGCATCTCGGATGAAAAGATCGAGCCGATCGTCGCCGACCGCGAAGTGACGACGAAGTACCTGAAGGTGGCGAAAGGCCAGGTCGCCGGCGTTCACCAGACCATCTACGGAAAAGGAAAGATCAATGTGAGCCTCGAGCTCCGCATGTACGTCGGCGCCGAGGCCGTCGCCGCCGACCGCGTGATCGTCAAAGGCGTCCCGGACGTCACGATGGAGATCAAGGACGGCGTCCACGGCGATCGGGCGACGGCGGCAATGGTCGTGAACTCAATCCCGCGCGTGATGCAGGCCAGACCGGGCGTTCTTACGATGGACGACATCCCGGTGAGCTTCCGGTAGCGTCCGCTGAGTCGATCGATTTGGAACACCGCTTGCTCTTTCCTCGATCGAGCAAAGGAGGCTCACGACCATGGCCAGCGGAAAAGAGCATCAGATCAAAGGGAAGCTCGACCAGGTGAAAGGTGCTGTCAAGGAAGGCGTCGGAGCACTGACCGGCGACCGGTCGATCGAAGCGGAAGGAAAGGCTGAGCGCGCCGGCGGAGCGATCCGGGAAGGCTACGGCAAGTTGAAAGACAAGCTCAACGACAAGCCGAAGAACCGCTGAAAGAGGAATTGCAACCCTGAGCGCATCGAAATGTGGCGATTCTGTGTGGCGCCGTCGACCCGCGGCGGCGCCCTCTGAGTCATTGGCGATCCACCGTTTCCGACGGCCACAGGAGCGCCGCCGCGGGGCGACGGCGCCACACAGAGGCCGGATT
>JAENWF010000196.1 GCA_016650215.1 Thermoanaerobaculia bacterium | reverse complement strand
CTCTCTGCGCTGCGCCGACCCAGTCTCGTGTGGCAGGCGCTCCGTTGAGATTCGTCGGGATCGTCTTCGCCGCGCCGTTGTTGTGGCGTCCCTTGAAGGTCATCCCGTAGGCGGAAGGCGCGACGTGATTCGACGAGCGCGCCTGTAACCGCGTCTCATATTCCTGCTGCAATTCAATGTCAGTGAAGTAGCTGATCATTCGTGGCTCGCCGCGAACCACGCCGCGCACGTAAGCGAGAAACCCGTCCTCGAGGCGAGGCCGCTCCTGATGCTCGACGCCGTCCTCGGTCAGACCGAAGACGCCGTGATCCGCCGATCCGCGAAGGAGCAGCCGCTGGCCCGCACGCGATGCGACGAATTGAAACTTCCCGAGGAGCATGCTCGACGTCTTCAGCTCGTTTCGCTTGCTGCGATCGAGAAACACGAGCACCCGCTCCCCCGCCGCGTAGATCGGAGTGCCGTAAACCCAGTTTGCGCGCTCACCGAAAATGCCGCCGCTCTCGACGACGACGATGACGCCGGCCGCCGGCCCGCCCTTCAGGATTTCATCCGGCGCGATCCGGATTTCGGTGACGACTTCCTCTCCTACTAACCTCGTCGCCGTGTCGAGCACCCTGCCCGTCACGATCATCTCGGCCCGCTCGATCAGTTGCTCGTCCTCCGGGACGACAAACGTCGTGGCAAATCCGCTCGAGGCAAACGCGAGCAGTGCCAGGACGAGACTCCAGAATCGAACGCTACGCATTTTTGCCTCCAGGGACACCAGCCGCGGATCCACTCGCGGCCTCGAGCCCGGGCTCTACCTTACCGGCGCAATGCGGTTTCGAGCGTTACCTGGATCACGTCAGGCTATTTGGGAATGAAAGAAGGCGCGCAAGGGGCGCCCACTCACCGCACCTGAACTCCATCAGTCACAACACTCGCCATCGCGAGATCGAGCCGGCGACGCGTTGCGGGGACCTTCTTCATGTAGCGCTGCGTTTCGGGAAGTGTGCGAATGAGTCCGACAAGCATGCGCTTCACGTTGTGCGATCCGCCGTTGTAGAGCGCGGCGGTCATCTCTTCGACATCGCCGCGTTTCGATGCGAGACGTCGCGCTTCGAGCGACTTGCGGTCGAGGTGCCGAACGAGAAACGCCGCCATCGTTTTTGCGGAGAAGCGCATGTCGAGCGCGCCCGCGAGATACTCGGCGGCCTCGTAGGGGCGAGTCACCTTGACGACTTCCGCCGGCATTGCAAAGTGTGTCGTCAGCATGTCGTCGCGCTTTGCGATCAGTTCCATCTGATAGCGCTTCCACGCGTCGACCTGTTTTCGCTTCAGCTCGCGATACTCCTTGCGGGCGCTGTCGCGGAACGCGCGGACCTCGCGGCGCGATCCGTTGTCGAGCAGGCGTTGAAGTCGGCGGAGTGAACGGAGGTTGCGCGCATCGGCTTCTTTGATGGCGGTGTAGTACTTCTTCGACGCGTATAGAGAGAGAAGGTCGAGCTCGTCCATGCCTTCGCGGCGCAGATCCATCGCGGCCTTGAGCAGCCTCTTTGCCTTCTTGCGAGTCTTCGGGTCGTCCTTGTCGACGACGAGCGACGCGATCGTGTCGGCGTCGCCGAGGGGCTTCTTCATGATGTAGGCGCGGGCGCCGATGAGGTAGTCGGAGGTGACAAATATCCTGCCGGCGAGCTTCTCCTGGCGAACAGCGACAGGCGTTGCCTGCGCCAGTCCGACAGCTCCCGCTTCCGACACGTCGAGAATCTTTCCGTTCGTTTCCGCGTGCGCGATTGCGAGCAGCAGCGTGACCGATGGTGACGTCGTCGCATTGCGCGAGGCCTCGTCAATCACCGCGACGAGTTCCTCGGGGTTGCGCGTCCACATCGTGGCGAGCTCGCCCGCGAGAACTTTCAGGCGGCGGTCGATGTGGTTGTCCGAAGCTTCGACCAGGGTCGGCACTGCGGCAGAGGGCTCGGCAGGGAGATCGATCGGCGGACAGTATTCAGGCTCAGCCTGTTCGGCCGGAGACGCCTGCGTGCGCGTGAACGTGAAAAAAGAGAACAGCGCGAAGCAAACGAATACTGCGACTCTCCAATCGCGAGACATGGACCCCACCTCACACCTTCGCACGACAACCGTGGACGAGCGGACCGCAATATCAGAATAACGCGGAATCGTCAGTGCGAAGCGTCAATCTTGGATGACGGGGGTCGAGGGTCGAGCTTGCCTTTCATCCTGAGCGAAGCGAAGGATCTTCTGATAGCGCTGGGATGGACGCAGCCACTTGCATCGCCCCTACATCAGAAGATCCTTCGCTTCGCTCAGGATGATGAGTTCTTACTTTGTGATCTTAGCGTCCTCGATGATTACCGGATACCGGTAGCCGGCGCCGAAATCCTTATCCACTTTCAAGGTTCCGGTGACAACCACCACATCGCCAATTTTCGCGATGTCGTTCGTCGTGATCGTGATGTCGTCATCGCCCTTGTCAGGCGAGCCCGAGCCGTCGCGGAGGTGGATCCAGTTCTTTCCCATGATGCCGGTGAGGAACTTGACGACTTTGCCGCGGACGACGACGGGCTTGTCCTTGCCTGCTGCGGCGCCGGACCAGATCTCGGCGACCGTCTTGCCGCCGTCCGCTTTGTCGACTTTGACGTTCGACGCTGCGGGCGCCTGCATATGCTCGGAGGGTCCGCCCATCGGCGGGGCGGCGTTCATGCCGGATGGTGGATGTCCTGCCGGCATCTGCGCTGAGGAGACCATCGAGACCGGTGCAGCGGCCGCGCTGCCGTCAGCGATCGTCCCGAACACGATGCGATCGAACTTCCTTTTGAGCGAGCTCGACTCGAAATTCTCGGCCGTCATCTGAGGGGCGACGTTGACGATCGCTCCCTTCTTGATCCTGGTCTCTCGGACGGCAGCCCATTCCTCGCCGCCTTTGGTCTGAATCCGCAGATACGTGTAACCGGCGGAGTTGAACGTCTCGAGGACCTTGCCTGTCAGTATTGCGGCCGGTGCGGAAGCAGCAGCCTGCGTCACGGTGCGCATCGCTGGATGTCCAGCGGGCATCTGCGCGGAAGCCGCGACCGCGGGCGCAGAGGAGCCCGCAACGGTAGAAACGTTCGAACCAGCGGCGTTCTGATCGACAGCCCCCTGGTTGCAACCGGCGAACACGAGGAGCGCCGCAATCGTCATCAGAGTCTTTTTCACAAGGACCTCACTTCCAGCAATAGTCTTCATCCTGAACGGTCGGGCCGGTCAGGTCCGCCACACGAGTCACATGGCTTTGTGACGAACAACACATCGGTACGGCATCGTGCATTTCACTCCGCTCACTTGCCGGGCACAGTGTAGGGGTTCGCGACCACGAAAGATTTCACCCCTTCGTCGAGCACTTTGATTTCACTCGCCTTGCGAAGCTTGGCGATCCAGAACTCGCGCGCGTCGTGCTTTTTCTTGTCGAGCAGGTTGGACCGAAGCTTGTCCTTGACCTCGTCGAATGTGAGCGGCCGCGGCGGCTCGATTTCGCTGACGCGGACGACGTGCCACGCTTTCTCGGACTGGATCGGCGCGCCAACGCCGCCGAGCGGCAGCGTGAACAGCGGCGCGTAGACTTCGGCGACCTTCTCTTTCTCGATCCAGCCGAGGTCGCCTCCGCTCTTGATCGACGGAATATCGAGCGACTTCGTCAGGAGATCGGCGAACTCCTCCCCCTTCTCGATCCTCGCCTTCAGCTCCTTCGCCTCGTTCTCCGTGGCGACCGCGATGTGCGCGACGCGTCTCCGCTCACTCTTCAGGAGCTTATCTTTCTGTTGCTCGTACGCGTCGCGGACTTCCTGATCCTCGACCTTGACGCCGACGAGAACGTGCTTCGTGTAGATCGCGCTCTCCATCAGTTTCGACTCGTAGGTGTCGATCGCGCTCGCGACCTCAGGGACCTCAGCGATCTTTCGCTCCTTCGCTTCGAGCTGCACGAGCGAGGTGCTGACCGAGTCATGAATCGCACGGTCCATCTTCTGCGCCGCCCGTCCCGGAGCGAACGACGAGTACATTTTCAGCTCGCTGGCTGTGAAGACCTGCTTGACCGTCAGTTCACCACCGTTCCATTTGACGAGCGGCGTGTCAGGAGCCGATTTGAGCAGGCGGGTCAGCATGTTTGGATTCAAGCCCGGAACCGCGATTTCGGCGCCGAACCTGGACCAGAGGTACGAGGAGAGCGCGTCGGTAAGAGCGGCGATCCTGCGCTCCTTCAGCTTGGCGGCGATTCGAGCAGAGACCTTGTCGTCGAGCGGCGGCCGCCATGCATCGCCGCGGTTCACCATCTGGATGATCCGCCAGCCGTCGGCCATCACGATCACAGGCGTGATCTCCCCCGGCTCGAGTGCGAATGCGGCAGTCTCGATCTCGACGAGAAGCGAGCCCCAGGTGAAGGGTTGCAGATTGCCGCCGCGGTTGCGGCTGGTGGCAATCGAGCAGAGACGCGCGAGCGCCTCGAAGTCTGCGCCCGCAATCAGGCTGCGCCGCACCGACTCCGCCTCCTCTCGCGTGTCGAGCACAATCTCGCGCGCGATGAAGAGCTCTCCCGCCTTTTCCCACGCGGCACGAATCTCTTCCGGCGTGCTCGTCGCCTTCTTTTCAATCTCCTGCTGGAGCAGGAACTGCGAAGACCGCTCGTTGCGCATGACGTCGACCTGCGGTTTCACGAGCGGGTCGGAGTCGAGACCGAGGTTGTATGCCTCCTGGATCAGGAGGCGCTCGTTGATCACGATGTCGAGAAAGCGCCGCGTCTCGAGATCGCCGCCGAGAAACGTGGTGTGACCTCCGTGCTTGCCGACGAACGCGCGCTTCAGATCGGAGTCGGTGATCGACTCGCCGTTGACGAGCGCGAGCTCGATGGGAGCCGCGGCGCTCGGCGTCGATGCGCCATGAACGGCGGCTGCAACGAGCAGCGCTCCGACAGTAATCAGGATTCGAGAATTGCGCATGGCTGATATCACCTTTCTTTTTGTGCGGCGGAGGGAGTGCGTGGTGGCTGAGCGTTCCGGCCGGGAACGCGCAGCTTGGCGCGGGACTGCGCGAGGATCGCCTCGGAGATGAGCCGGTCGGCGAGACCGATCACACTGCTGACGGTCCCGTGGCTGAGAAGACCTGAGTAGTCGGATCCGCGGCGCTCGTGAGAGACGGCCCAAAGGACCTCGCCGGTCTCAACGTCCGCAAGATTCATGTCGAGCTGAATCTCCGCGCGACCGCCGGCGCCTTCACGGAACGTGTAGACGTTGCCTCGCAGAAAAAGCATGGTGCCGAGGACCTTGCCGAGCTGCGCGAGCTCGGTGGACGTCATCGACGCAACCGAGCGGAGACCGGCGGCGCGCATCGCGACCCGGAACTCCGCGGGCTCGATGACCGTGAAATCGTCGCTGCTGGCGAGTCGCGCCGTCAGAACCTCGAGCACCACGTGCGACGCCTCAGGCACGGTCGACGCGAACGGCAGGATGCAGACACGGCGACGGTAGCCGTAGGGATGTTTGGCGGAACGATAGGTCTTCGGCCCGGCCGACTCGAGCGAGGCTGGACCTGGCTCGACGTGACCTCGCCGCCCCGGCCGCGGAAACTCGCGCATCAACTGTGCGGCGACATCGCGTGAGAGGTCCGCGGCTGACGCGGCTCTGCCGAATCCAAGTGCGCCTTCCGTCTCGCTCGAGGTAAGCGCAACGAGGTTGCCCCAAACGACAAGGCCTTTCGAGTCGATCATCCGCGCGGAGACGGCGACGGCCGGCTCCGAAGTCTGACGGAACGTGAGCACCGTCGCGACGACGACGGCGGACGCGCCAAATCGCTCGCGCAACGACTGATGGGACGCGGCGGGAAGCGAGTCGAAGTACCGGATTCGCTCCGCCTCGAGCGCCTGCTCGACCTCCGCGATCGGTGCGATCGACCATCCTCGCGACTCGATTCGCTTCGACAGCAGCTTGAAGATCACTGGAGCCGCTTCTTCCGAGCCGCTGAAGTTCGAGGGCGGGAGAAGCACGAGGGTTCGCGAGGGTGACGGCGCCGCAGCGATCGCCACGCGGGCGATGAGCGTTGACGCGAACAGCAGTGTGATCGTCAGTTTCATTTGAGCAATGTGGCGAGCTGGCGTTGGATGACTTTCCTCGTCGCCTCAGTGATCGAGTCGCCGCTGACCCCGAAAAGCCGCGTCGAGACCTTGACGCCCGCGCGGGTTTCGCTCGTAGACCAGATCGTGGCGCCGCTCGTCACTTCGACGAGTCGGAACTGCAGCGTGATCTCCGGACCGCCGCCGGCTGCGCCACGCGGATCCTGGTAGTCGACGATCTGACCCATGAAGAGACCGTCGGCCCCGAGCGCCTTGCCGATGCGCTTCAGATCGTCCGGCGTGAGCTGGTCGGGAGTGCCGGCGGTTTCGCCGCGGATGACCTTGCTGACCGCGCCCGGCTCGACGACGTCGAATATTTCGAGCGAAAGAAGCTCGACGAGAAAGAGCTTGTGAACTTTGTCGGAGGAACCCGCGACCCCCGACACATTCTCGAACGGCAGAACCGCGACTTTCTTGATCGCGCCGAGGTCCGCGTTGGGATGCAGATAGCGCGTCGGTCCCGAAGCGCAGGCACTCGCAATGGTCGCGAGAACTGCAATGGTCAGTAGCTGTCTAATTCTGTTCACACCGTTTCTCCGCAGATTCATCGCGCGATGCTCAGTGATGCGAGGATCGATTTCGATTCAAAGTCCTGGATGCCCGTCGTGATCACCGACGTGTAGGTGAGTGAGAGGACCGTGTTCCCGTTGACCTGCCACCGCGGCGCGATGAGCATCCGCTCGGAGCGGCCGTCGGACTGCGGATCGATGTCCTGGCTGTACTGGGTCGTGATCGTGATGGCGCCATCGCCGAAGGGACTCCATCGGACCCGGTATCGCTGCACGAGACCTTCGAAGGCTTCGCCGGCAACCCAGCCGAGCGAGACGCCGAGGCCGATCACACGATTGCCGCGCCAGTCCACCTCGGCATACGCGCGGTCGTCGCGCGATGGGGGCAGCTCCTGCTCGACGCTCCCCTCGATCGTCGCGTGACTCGAAGAACCGCTGAGCAACAACGTAAATGCGCGCGTCAGGCGGGCGCTCGTGTTCAGGTAATACGAGCGGGTGAGAACACGCCCCTGCTCCGTGATTCGGTCCTGCACGCCATCGGATCCGCCGAGCGTCACGTCGAGACTCGGAAAGATGCGCGCCGATGCCTGCGTCGAGCAGGTGCGGCGTTCGCGCAGCTCGAGGTCGATCTCTTCCTCTCTCACGTCACAGGAGAGAAGGAACTGAAGCTGCTGGCGCGGAACATAGCGGATGCCGCCGCTGACGCCGCGGCTGTCTTCGGTGTACTCGTCGGTACCGGCCGAGTGGGTCTCGAACCTCAGGTCGTAGCCGAGCGGCCCGCGTGGGCTGAACTGAAAACCGAGCGTGTGGTTCAGATCGCGCACTTCGGTCCATCCTGCGACACCGCCCACATCCTGCGTGCCTGAGTAGAGCGAGCCGGTGTAGTTGATCGCAAGCGCCCGCAACGGCGTGTACGAGAGCGCGGCGCTCGAGCCGTACGTTCGGTACCGCGTTTCGCGTGATGGACGGCTGACCGTCGTCAGGAGGAACGTGCGGACTTCGGTGACGAACGCCGCCTGCGACGTGACGCCGAACGTCACGACCTTGAGCCATCGCGCATCAATCGACTCGAACGAGATGTCGAACTGCGAGCGCGCGGCGTCGAAGCGCGAGACGACCTCGCTCGTGTGCGCGATCCAGCGCACCCCGTCGCTGCTGGTGTAGACCGACCAGTCGATCCCGCCCGCGTTCACGACGAGGTCCTGCCGCTCGTCGCGCACCACGACTTCGACCAGGCTGACCCGCGCAAGACGGCCGAAGTCGAACGCGATCGTCTGAAACGACGTGCTCTCCGGCCCGAGGCTGATTCCGGCGGAAGTGTTGAGCCGCCCGTCGTTGAGCGCGGGAACCGAGGAGAGCGGGCGATCGAACGAGTCGAGCGGCGTCTCGTCGACGACCCAGAGAGCGCGTGTGAAGGGAACTACAGCGGGAATCTGCGACGCGCCGTCGCTTTGCTCGTCGATGTTCGACAGCGCGCCGGACGCACTCGCGTTCACGCTCATCTTGCCGCCGAGGAACTCATCGCTGTACATCAGCGAGCCGGTGTGGTCGCTCATCGTTCTGTCGTAGCGCGCGCGGCTGTCGCTGTCGATCCGCCGCGAGCTCGACGCGGTTGCGGAAAGTGCGGCCCACGAATACGCGAGCGTGCCGTAGACCGCGTCGTTCGTCGTCTCGCCCGCCGAGAGGCTGGTCGCGACCTTGTAGCGTGTAGCGCGCAGGGTCCCTGCCGGGATGTACCGCGACGGCGTCCACTGCAGCCGGCTGTCGATGCTCTCATTCGTGTTGACCGAGTCGGCGTTGCTCGTGTTGAACGACGCGCGGCGGAGGAGATACTCAGTCTCCGAGTCGAAGCGGCCCAGGACCACCTTCAAGGCGGTCGAGGGACGCAGCTCGAGGGAGCGCGTGCTCGGGCGGCGCACGCCGTCGAAGCGCGCTCCCGTTTCGAATTGTCTCGCTGCGAGGTTGACGCGGATTGAAACCGCCGAGCTGAGCGAGCGTGAGAGAAAGAGGTCGATCTCCTTGCGGAGGACCGAGCTCGAGATCGAGTTGCTGTCGCGAGTCTCGTACGACACGCCCGCGCGCGGGCGGAATTCGTCGCCGCTCGCGGTGAGCGCGATGAGTAAGAGACCGACCGCTGTGATGCGCGCTCTCATCTCGGATAGTTCACGCTGTAGGACTGTGACCCGTGACAGGTGGCGGTGCACGTTCCGCCAGCGGCGCTCTGCGTGTACGACGTGATTCCCGGATTCCGGCCGGTCACGATCAGCGACGGCCGCGTGGTGCTGCCGTGCGTCGTGTGGCACGCGTAACAGGGAACCTGCTGCTCACCGATGTGAAACGCGTGACCTCTCCCATTCGGACCGTTGAAGCGGCTCGCCTGCTGCGTCGCATTCGCGGAGCCGGCGTTCGCGTAGACGTCGTAGCGATGACAGCTGAAGCAGAGATCCGAATCGACCATCGTCCGCGGCGCGGGTGACGCGGGATACGACGCTTTGAGAATCGACGGGAACGAGGAGCCGTGCGGTCCGCGTACGAACGGGTCATCGCTGCCGTGGCAGTCGCTGCAGTAGACGAGACGATCCCAAGTCCATCCATTCGCAAATGCCTCGGGCGCGATGTTGCGGTTCTTCCCTTCCGCCTGGATCGGGTGGAACGACGGGTTGTTCGGATTCGTGAGGGTCGCGTGATCGGAGCGCACGGCCGGGAGCTCCGTCCACGACGAATGGCACTTGAAACAGATCTGGTACTCGCTCGCCAGCGACAGATCGCCCGCCCCTCGCCACGTGTAAACCGGACGGGTGCCAGCGGCACCATTGAGGACTTCGATACGCGCGACACCCACTATCCGCTGCGATGCCTCGGGTGCAAGCGGCGCGATCGCGTCAGCGCGGGCGACATGTGTGTTGTGGCAATCGGCACATTCCGCGTGGCGGTTGTTGTCAGGCGTCGCTCCGAAGCGTGCGGGATCCACGCTCGTTCCTTCTGTCGCGTCGTGGCGCGCGGTCGTCGCGACAGGATGCCGGTACGTGCGAGCGAACTGCGCCTTGATGTCCTTCGACGGCGATCCGTCGTGGCATCCGTAGCAGAGCGTTTCTTCGCGAAGCCGGAGCATGGATGGAATCACACCGTTCGCGTCGTCTGCTCCGTGCGGATCGTGACAGTTCACGCACTTGCCGGCGTCGGACGCGTTGCGTTCCGCGGGAACGGGACCGGGCCAGTACATCGCGGGCGAAAGGGCGTGCGTGGAATCGGCCCAGAGAAGGTTGCCGGGATAGATCTCGTGCGCGCCGGGCGTCGTGTGACACTCGTAGCAGAGCGTCTCGTCGTCGGTGCGGAAGAGCGTGTGATCGAACGTGCCGCCGTTGGGAACACCGTCGCGCGAGCCGTGACTCTCATGGCACTGGGCGCACGCTCCGCGCACATCACTCGGATTGCGGAAAACGCCGGTGTCGGGATTGCCGTGCTTCGACGTGTCGTAAGTCACGCCGGCGCGCAGAGGCGCGATCATCAGAATGATGAACGAGCCGTAGAACACGGCTCGAAGGAAATGCAGATATCTCGCGGAAACCATCTTCGAGTCCACGCAGGTAGCGTAGGTGAGCGGCTCTCCCGGTTGAAACAGGGCGTATCACTCACGCTGGTGCGCCGCATCACACCGGCAGTACACCTGCGCAAAAAAGAGAGGCTGGGTTGCCCCAGCCTCTCTTGGTGTGACTCGAAGTTGATGTTAGTTGCCCTGTCCGTGGCACTGGCCGCAAAGAGCGCGCTGCGCAACTGCGGTGCCCGCGCCGGTGGTCGGAACGGCAACGTTGCCGTCTTCCGTCATGCCGGGGAGGGTGCGGTTCGCGAAGACGAGGCCGAACGGCTGGCCGTTTCCGTGCGCCTTGTGGCAGGAGATGCAGCCAGGGGTCGCGTCGGCGAATGTAGCCTGATCATCCGCGTAGACCTTGACGCGGCTGACTGAGACGGCGTTTGCGTAGCGTGCGCTCGGCAACGCGGAGTGTCCGCCACCGAGGGAACCGAGGACAATCCCGCCGACCGGGTGGCGATTGAACTTGTCAAACGAGGCTCCAGCAACTTCGCCGCCGATGTTTGTGGAATTGATTGCGCCGTGGAAATCGCCGTGGCAGTACGCGCACTGCGTGCCGGACGCATTCTCAATGCCATTCACCAACGCGGCACGTTTGAGGTAGCTGATATTTGCGGTCTCGTACAGCGCCGCAAAGTTGGATGTATTCGCAATGTAGCCAGGAGCATTGATGAAGACATCGACGGTTGCGTGCGCGGTGGCGCCAGCGAGATCTGTCGGAAGTCCTGTCATATCGCGGGCCTGCGCTCCGGCCAACGCGTACGTCGGGACGGTCGCACCGCTGCGAGGTCCTAGATTGCGGTAGACACCCGCGCGGCCGTGCTGCGTGTGGCAGTTGATGCACTCGAGGCCTTCTGCCGGCGTCACAAATGCGCCGCCCGGAGCCGTGCCGACCCATCCAAGAGTGTGGCCGGTGTGCGCCGCGAGGCCACCATCATTGAGGTAACCGGCGCTGCGGTTCGTCGATCCGCCAGCGCTGTTGGTGCCGAGGACGTCCGGAGCAAACGGCTTGCTGTCATGGCAGGCAAGGCAGAGCGCGTTCGGATCATCGGCTTTGAGCAGAAAGTTGCCAGCCGGGCCTGCGGCTTTGACCCAGTTGCCATCCGCTGACGGCGTGCCGACGGTAACCGTGCCGGGGCCGGTCCACGTATGGGCCATGCTGTTGTGCATCGTGTGGCAGTCGGCGCAGAGGTTGGTCTGGCCCGTATGCCACTCACCCGCGAGGACCGGGAAAGCGGCCAGCGCGAGAAGAGCGACGATTACTGTGAGTTTCTTCATTTCGTTTCTCCTGTTTCGACCCCTTGGTGAGGTCGTCTGCCCTCCACATAGGCGAACGGGATACCACCGGGTCTCCCAAACGGATAACGTCGCGCAAACGTCTGCTTCTAATGGCTTTGCTTGCAGAATCTGACTCTCGAAAAAGACCGCCTTCAAGCGTGGAAAATCGCTCGTTTGGGCGACAGTCCCCAACGCAGTGGGGAAATTCACGCAGTCGTCGAGTTTTGCAGCGGTCTCGATCGCAAAATGGGCAAGATGAAGTGACTTTCGAAGTTCCTCGGAGGGAATCGGTAACACAGAACAATGTGATCTGTGCGACGGGTCACCGGATGGTGGTGATGAAGGCGGCGGTTCCGAGAGAAGCTAGAAACGCGGATCGCTGCCGGTGAAAAATTAGAGGAGACGAAAAGCCGGCGGTCTTTCGTCTCCTCTTCGGTGCGCAATGAAACGGGTGCCACCGCTGACCCTTCACTGCGCTCGGAACTTGCGAAGAAATCTGGCCTCTGTGTGG
>JAENWF010000195.1 GCA_016650215.1 Thermoanaerobaculia bacterium | reverse complement strand
CTCCGCCCCGTCCGAGACGGCGGGCGAGGGCGCCCGCCGCCACACAGAAGCAGGCCTCCGGTTTGCTTTTCCTCTCGCGATGCTCGCGAAGAATCGTGACCTTCACGGAAACGTCCCGGAGAGCTGGTGTCCGGGGCGAGGGACATTTCGGTAAGCTGAAGCGGATGAAACCACGATGATCGCAGCGATGGTCCTTGCCACCTTTTTCGATCGCGCCGTGATGCTCGATGGGGTCACGCACCGGTTCAAGGTGTGGGTTCCCGCCGGATACACCGCCGCGAAAAAGTACGCGGCGGTGCTGTTCCTTCACGGTGCCGGCGAGCGAGGGGATGACAACGAGAAGCAGATCGCAGTCGGTGTGGGTCCGGCCTTGCGCGACGGCAGCATCGACATCGATGCGATCGTTGTCTTTCCGCAGTGTCCCGACGACGGTTACTGGGTCGGTCCCGAGCGACACATCGCGATCGCCGCCCTCGACGCGGCGCAACGGGAGTTCTCGATCGATCCGAATCGAATCAGTCTCACCGGCATGTCGATGGGAGGCAGCGGCACGTGGATCCTCGCCGCTGAACATCCGCGCCGCTTTTCTGCGATTGCTCCGGTCTGCGCATGGGTCGGCAAGGCGCCGAAGTTCCGAAAGGTGATCGAGCCGGCGCCATGGCTGGCAAAGGCGAGCGATCCGTACGCCGAGGTTGCGCGCCGGATCGGGAACATCCCAGTGTGGGTCTTTCACGGCGCTCTTGACGACCTCGTGCTGCCGAGCGAGTCGCACGAGATGATGTCGCGCCTCGGTGCGAACGCCGCGTATACCGAGTTTCCCCAGGCAAATCACAACTCGTGGGATCCGGCGTACCGGACGACCGGCGTGATGCGCTGGCTGGTCGCGCAGAAACGCCGCAAGTAGTCATTCCGAGCCGTGAAGAACAGAACTACTCTGGCGCCGGTTCTTCGTCGGCGGGCGGTGCGGGGCTCACTTCGATCACGGTTCGAAGCTCGGCGGTTCCGCTTTCCAACTCGTCGAGGACTGCATCGACGGCTTCTGCTTTGAGCTGTACGCTGCGCGTGACCGCGTGTGAGAGATCGATCTCGCCGCGGCGCGCGAGGTCGAGCAGCTCGACGAGCTCCGAGCGCGTGTGATCGGAGCAGCCGATGATCCTTCGCTCGCGAGCGAGGAGATCGCGATACGGATCGATCGTCAGCGAGCGGAGATCGATCGCGACGATCATCAGCCTGCCGCCGGGAGCGAGCGCGTTGAGGGCGCTGCGGCACACCGCGGCGTTTCCGGTGAACTCGAGGATGACGTCGACGCCGCGGCCGCTCGTACTTTGCAGCAGCGCCTCGCCGATGTCACCGCGCGAGGCATCGACCGGCATCGTTCCAAACCCTGCTGCGAGCGCGAGCTTCTCCTGCACGCGATCGACCGCGAAGATCTCGCTGACGTCGAGCATGCCGGCGAGTTGCACCGCGGACACGCCCAAGCCGCCGAAGCCGAGGATTGCGAGCGACTCACCCTGGCGCAAACCGGAAAGGCGAAGCGCGTGAAACGCGGTCGCAGTCGAGCACATCATGATTGCAGCCTGCTCGAGCGGCACTTCCTCCGGCACGCGCACCGCGTTGCGCGCCGGTACGACGATCCGCTGCGCGTATCCACCGTCGCGGTCCTTGCCGATCATCGCGCCGCGCGAACAGAACTGCTCGCCGCCGCGCCGGCACTCACCACACTCACCGCACGAGATCAGATAGTGCACTGCAACGCGGTCGCCCGGCCAGAGGTCGACGCCTTCGCCCGCCTCGGCGATGAATCCCGCGACCTCGTGGCCAAGCGTGATCGGAAGACGCGTGCGGCCGGCACCCGCGCGATAGTGCGCATCGCTGTGGCAGATGCCAGCGTATGCGACGTCGATCGCAACTTCCCCCGGACCCGGTATCGGGTCTGGAAGCTCGGCATCCTGGAGCCGTGCGCCGGCGCGTGTCAGACGAATCGCGTGCATTTGTCGTTCGAACAGCCTATCGCTTCAACGCAGCCGCTTCGCGACCGCGTCCTTGTTGTCGATAAAGAAGAATCAGATTCGAGCGAGCCGTCTTGCCCGATGGAAACAACCTCAGTTCTTCCTTGAAAGCCACTTCCGCCTCGCGAGTCCGCCCCTGAACCGCGAGCACGAAACCGCGGTCGCCGTGCAGCTCCGGAATCGGCTGCGACTTTGCCGCGAGCGCGATTGCGCGGTCAAAGTGAGTGAGCGCGGCAGGAAGCTGCTGTCGCGCGAGCGCGATTCGTCCCTTCATCCACGCAACGGCAGCCGACTCCGGCGCCGTGCTTTCTGCGAGCGCGCCTTCCGACTCGGCGGTTGCGAGATCGCCGCGGTCGAGCGCGATCCGGGCGAGCATCTCGTGAGCCTCGGCCGGATGTGATCCGACTGCGAGAGTCAAGTGCTTTGCTGCGTCATCGTGCATGCCGCGGCGCAGCGCGAGCGACGCGATCAGCAGCATGATCGATGGATCGGCCGGTGAGAGCGCCGCTGCGCGCTTCGCTGCGGTCAGCGCTTCTTCGGTGCGCCCGAGCTCCATCAGGCTCCGAGCGCGGATGTCCCAGACGTCGAACATCCGGCTGTTGCTGGCGAGCAGTTCGTCAGTCGCGGCAACCGCTTCGGCGTGACGTCCGTTCTGGCGGAACCAGAGCGCTTGCTTTACCTGCCGAAACTTCTCGATCTCGATCTTTGGATCGGGGAGTGGACCGCCCGACGCCGGCGACGTCGACCCGATGTAGCCGAGCGCTGTGAGCTTTCTCGCCTCCTCGGGATCGATCGCTACGGTCGGATCGGCAGGCTTCGCAAGCGGTGCGATCTCCTCGAGCATTGCCGATCGCGTGCGCCGGTCGCTTGACGCGAGATCGTTCCGTTCCGCCGGATCGGCGCGAAGGTCGTACAGCTCGGTCTTCGGTCCGTCGATGAGGTGCTTGCTGCCCCGGATGAGCGAATGCTGTTCGCTCCATCCGAGGCGGAGGCGAGGGAAGTAGGTCTCGCTGAAGATCGGGCGGTCGGCGCCGGCTGCGAGAAGCGGAATCGAATCACCGCTTGCGAGCGCGCCAATGGTTGCGAAGACGTCGGTGAGTTGCGCCGGCGTGTCGATCGTTTTCCCCGCGGACTCGGCGCGCGGCAGTTTCATGATGAGCGGCACCTGGATCGCTTCGCGATAGAGGAGGATTCCGTGCTCGTCCTCGCCGTGATCATTCAAGCCCTCGCCGTGATCGGAGAGAAAGATGATCGCCGCGTCGTCGTAGAGCTTCTGTTCGCGGAGGAAGGCGACAAAGTCGCCGAGGAGCGCGTCGGTGTACGCGATCTCACCGTCGTAGGGGATCGGGTAGCGGCTTCGATACGGTTCAGGCGGCACGTAAGGCGTGTGCGGCTCGTAGAGGTGAAGAAAGTAGAAGAGAGGTTTCTCGCGATTTGCTGCGATCCACTGCTTTGCGATCGCAATCGTTTCAGCGCCGGGGCGCTGCACTTCGCCCGCGACGTCTGTGAGCGATCGCGGCACGAAGTGGTCGTCCCACACGTCGAACCCGCGATCGATTCCGCTCGAACTTCGCAGGCTGTAGGCCGAGACGGCAGCGGCCGTGGCGTATCCGGAGTCCTTCAGCCTCGAGGCGATTGTTTCTGGCTCGAGCGCGAGTTTGAAGCCCGAGTTGTCGCGCACGCCGTTGTCCGCCGGGAGCAGCCCGGTGAAGATCGTCGCGTGCGACGGCAGCGTGAGCGGGATGTGCGAGTAAGCATGCGAGAAGAGGATCGCGTCGCGGCGGAGCGCGTCGATGTTCGGCGTCGCGATCTTCGTGTAGCCATAGGCGGGAAGGTGGTCGGAGCGCAGCGTATCGACCGAAATGACGATGATGGTGCGCGCCGGGCGCACCTCGACCGCGCGCTCGCTCTTCGAGCAATTCAGAACGAGGATCGTGCCGATGAGAAGAGTCGCCGCCGGCCGCATCGTGGGAAGTGTAGTGCGACGCGCGTATATTCATGCCGATGAGACTGCTCGCATTCGTTCTTTCGTTCGCTCTGTCCGGTTCACTCGCCGCCGATTCGCTGACGACGGTCATCCTCGTGCGCCATGCGGAGAAGGTCGATGCGTCCGCCGACCCCGAGCTCGCCGCCGCCGGTGTCGAGCGAAGCGCGGAGCTCGCGCGAATCCTCGCGGACGTGCCGTTGTCGGCGATCTACACGACACCGTTCAAGCGGACGCGCAACACGGCTGCGCCGATCGCTGCCGCCTGCCGGATCGAGGCGACGGTGATCGCGGCTGGAAAGACACTCGCAGCGGACATCGCGGCGAAGATCCTCTCCGAACAGAAGGGGAAGACAGTGCTGGTCGTCGGCCACTCGAACACGGTTCCAGACACGATGCGCGCGCTCGGCGTGAAGAGCCCACCGCCGATCGATGACGCGACGGAGTTCGACCGCCTCTTCGTAGTGACGATCGGCGGCGATGGCGAGCCGCGGCTTCTCTCGATGCGCTACGGCAAAAAAGCGCCGTGATCTGTCCGAAGTGCGCGTTCGAGCAGCCGGACGGCGCCGAGTGCGTAAGCTGCGGCGTTCTCTTCAATAAAGCAAGCGCCCAACCCGCGAGACCGGGAGTTCGTGTGGCGGCGGGCGCCCCCGCCCGCCGCGCCTTCACCCAACAAGAGCTCAGAATCCTCGCCTCCGGGCTCATCGCCGCGATCGTGATCTACGCGCTCCCCTTCACCCGCTTTGTCTTCTCGGCGCTTGTCACGCTCTTTCACGAGCTCGGCCACGCTGTCGCAGGCTGGCTGCTTGGCCACCCGTCGCTCCCCGCATTCGACTTCGTGTACGGCGGCGGTTTCACGCACATGAGCAACTTCCGCGTCTCGATCGCGATCGCAGTCGCCGCCGCTATCGGATACTGCGGCTGGCTTTTCCGCGAGCATCGGAGAATCTTGATTTCGATCGTCGTTTTCGCGATCGTCTGGCTGATCTTCGTCAGCTCTGAATGGCGCCGCGAGCTTGCGATCGCTTCCGCCGGTCACATCTTCGAGTTCATCCTCGCCGGCATCCTCTTTTACCAGGCGCTCTCAGGCCGCGGATGGCGGATGCCGGAGATTGAGCGCCCCCTCGGCGCATTCGCCGCCTTCTTCGTGCAGATTCACAGCATGCTCTTCGCGCGCCGCCTGATGACTGATCCCGATTTCCTTGCCTGGTATCGCGAAGGGAAAGGCGGCGCGCTGATGAACGACCTGGAAGTCGTCGCGCTGGACCTTCACATCTACACGCCCTTCAATCCGGGGATCGAAGGTGTCGCGAAGCTGCTGCTCATCTTCTCGCTCATTCCGATCGCGGCGGCCGTCGCATGGCATCTGCACGAGCAACGATCGTAGCGGCGAAATCGGCGCCGAAGTAGCGCGCGGGGGTGAAGCTGCCTGCACGCAGCGGGGATGAGAGCACGCTCTCGACTGCGGTGAGCGCGGAGAGCATCGTGAACGTGTAGGCCTCGGGCGCGGTCATGGTCATGGTTACTTCGTTCGCGCCGTCGCTTGCGCGTCCCCAGAGATCGATCCAGCCGCGCTCACGCGCCTTCTCGTCCGGTCCTTTTCGCCGTCCAGCGAGTTTCTGCAGCAGCGAGCGGATGGGACGCATGCCTAGGAGCGGCGCGGCGCGCATGATCAACCGCGCGCGGCGGATACCTTTCGGCGAGCTCGCGCTGTAGACACGGATGTTCGGAATGCCTGTCGTGTGAAACGCGGTCGATACGTCGCCCCACGGGATGGTCATCGCCGTTCGCGATCCAGTCGCGAACGGGATCTCGCGCACGTCCCACGCGAACGGTACGCGAACAATCTTTCCGTCTCGGCGCACCGCGCCTCCCTCGCCGATTCCCTCGATCATCGTCTTCAACGTTCCGGGACTTAGCCCACCGCGGCGCGATGAGAATGCGAGCTCGAGATGCGTTGCGCCCGGAAGACGGTGTGCAAGCGTTGCCGCGATGCAATCAGTCGGCACGACGTCGAAGCCGACGCCGGGGAGCAGCGTGACTCCTGCGCGCACCGCCTCGGCACTACGCGCCATGATCGCCTCGAAGACCGATATCTCGCCGGTGATGTCCAGGTAGTGCACCGAGCCGCGCAGACACGCATCGACCATCGGCGCGCTCGTTTTCGAGAATGGACCGGCGCAGTGAAGAACGAGACCGACGTCGGCGAGATGCGGCTGCTCGACGGGAAAGACACGCGCCTCGAGATTGAGCTCTCGCGCGAGCCGGTCGAGCGCCTCGGCATTCCGGCCAGCAATGATCGGACGATGTCCGCGTCGCGCGGCTTCGCGCGCGATGAGCTCGCCGGTGTAGCCGTTCGCGCCGTAGATCATCCAGGGGGTCATGCTGGGCTATCCTACGTCTCCGAGGGTCGCGATGAAACTCGCTGTCGTGATGGTGATGGCCGCTGCAATGACATCCTGCTCCACTTCCTCGACGCCTGAACAGGCGTTCCGCTTCCTGGCGCTCGGCGATTCGTACACGATCGGCGAAGCAGTTCCCGAAAGCGAGCGTTGGCCGGTGCAACTCGCCAACGCATTGCGCGCGCGCGGCATCGACGTCAACGGGCCGCAGATCATCGCAAAGACGGGATGGACGACCGACGAGCTGAATGCGGCGATCGACGCGGCCGATCCGCGCGGGCCGTTCGATCTGGTCACGCTGCTGATCGGCGTCAACAACCAATTCCGCGGGCGCGATGCGGAGCAGTATCGCGGCCAGCTCGCTGCGTTGCTGCAGCGCGCGATCGGATTCGCCGGCGGCGATGCGAAGAGGGTGATCGTCGTCTCGATTCCTGACTGGGGCGTGATGCCGTTTGCCGAAGG
>JAENWF010000194.1 GCA_016650215.1 Thermoanaerobaculia bacterium | reverse complement strand
GTCTCTGCTCGTGGGATTTGACGGAGGTGGGGCGTACCGGCTTGACCTTGGGGGGGCGGGGGGGACGCCGATGAAGGGGAAGGAAAAGTAGGACGAGGTACACTGTGGTTTTGATGCAAACTGACGGTAGATTGATGTCCGTCTCCACGGAGCATCCTCCGACGTCGGCAGGCGATCCGCCGCCTGCGAATTGGAGGCCGCGTACCGGGAGCGGAAGCTGCCCGGTTGCCTTTGAGAAGTTGCGTCCGGTCGAACTGCATCCGCCTGGTACGCCATCGCGCTTGCGACAACGGAGGCGGAGCGGCCGCCGGAAGTGTTAGGCGGCGGGTCCAGACTGATGGTCAAAGTTGGTTGCTTCTGCAGCAGTACAGAGAGAAACGAGCCGAGGTGCAACACGGCATCGACTTTGTCACCTAACATCTTGGCAAAGAATAGGCGTGCGACATCAGCAGGCATGGCGCGCCACAGTACGGCCAGTTCGTCGCGCTTCTGTCCGTCCTGGTGATACTCGCATCGAGATTCGTAGCTCGCACGGACAGCCTTGCTTCACCCACGCTGAGTCGAGAAGACGCTCGGCGGACTCAAGCTATAGTTCAAAGAGAGCGAGGTCGTGATCAGTGAGCACACCCGAGCAGCTCTCGACGTCACCGGTCCGATCGTCTTTGAGCTGGATCTTGAATTCAGCAGCCATGAGTCACGTAGGTGGAAAACTTGTGGGGTCAGACCAAACGGTCGACTAGCGGAGTGGAGACCTGACCCTATTTTCGTAGCATCCGTCCACACCGTAGCAGCAGCGGAGTGCAGAGCTGACCCAACCCACGTCGGCCTAGCGGACCCAAGCTAACCGGCGTGGACCCGCACGCCGTGAATGATAGCGCTTGCGACTCTCGATGCGCGGGTCCACGCCCGGTTGAGCGCAGTTGGGCGGCACGTTCACCGAGAGAGCTTCACATCTAAAGACGACAGCATTTTCACCATGGCATCCTGATAGGCCAATCGAAGGACGTTGTCCGCTGTTGCTTTGCCCCAGAGATTCGACTTCGCTACGCAGGCCTCCCCTGAGGCATCGGCGCCGCCCGCGCCCACGACCCGGCCGGTCACTTCGACGCAGGCGTTCCACTGACGGTTCTCGAAGTCTGAACGCGCCCGAAGAATACGCACTTCGAAGCGAGTTTGCGCATCAGGAGACAAGGTTGCCCCGGAGGCGACGAGTGTCTTGGCAAGGTCGCCTTGGACTCTCTCCGTCCATCTTGCGTTACGCTCTCCCGCACGTTGATCCAGGACCACAACTTGGACTGGGAGACCTCGAAGCGTTGCAAACGAGAACGCCGGGAGCTCCGATGGTGGTGGAGGCGTCGACATTGAGGTGCATCCGCAAACTAGCGCAACGAACAGGATGGCACCGCTGATTCGTTTCATGCCTTCACCTTGCAGACCGCAACCGCTATTTGTGCCGCCCAACGGCCCAGCGCTCAGCCGCGCGAACCGCACGCGCTACTCTAGCACCCACGACGCTGGCGCAGCGGTTCGCGCCGACTGGAGCGCGCAGAGTTGGGCGGCTCGTTTGAGCCATCGCTCGCTGAGACGGGAGTAGACTCTGCGGATGATCGTATTTGCTCGCCGCGCCGGCCTGGTAGCCACGATGATCCTCGTGTCAGCTTGCGCTTCCTTGAATGACGATGCGAAGAACGTTCGCTTCGCGGACGCGAAGGACGAAGCGAATGGCTTGCGTCACTGCAAGGAGCTTGGGCCTGTCAGCGCCAGAATGATGCTCAGCGACTACGAAGCGGAGAACGCAGTCAAGAATCAGGCCGCTGCACTCGGTGGTAATGTTGTACGTCGCACCGGCGGCATTCTTGATGGATTCGTTAGTGGTGTCGCGATGAAGTGCGGTCCGATCGCGACGGAGCCATTGATGGCTGCAAGCCGACCCGTATCTTGCTCGGCCGGCCGTGATTGCCAGGTAAAGTGGTCGCGCGCGATTGAGTGGCTGCAGCAGAACTCAACGTGGAAGTTTGAGGTAGTGACCGACGTCCTGATCACGACCGCCGGCCCTGGCAACACAACGAAACCGGCTTTCGAAATCACCAAAGCGCCCACGGAGCTTGAGGGAACAGATCGCATTCAAATAAGGGTCTTTTGCTCGCAGGGTGTTGCTGGAATCTTCGGATGTGATCCTCCAGCTGATCGGCTCACACAGCAGTTTGTCGACTACCTCAAATGAGCAGTGCCATCTGGTTCAACATCGCATACCCACGCGACAACCAGATCGACGTAGTTGCCGACGAAAAGCGGGTCACCATTTAAGCGCGAAAGCAGGACGGAGACGAGGTTGTCTCCTTCGGCCACCGCACGGACTGATTCACGCAGCGCCGAATAAACGCGATTGAGGACCTCGGGCTCCGTGATCGCATAATCGAAACCGGAGGCTGCTTCGTGCGCGATTTCGTTGCGAGCCTTCCGTGCGCGATGCAGGATTCTGCCTGCCTCGTCGTGCACTAGAAAAGACGAAACACTCTGCACGACTGCATTCAACTGCTTCGAACGTTCGCTGACGACGAACGATTCGAGAGCCTCTATGTAATCGGTTCCTTCAACGAGCACCTTCGCGTGCAGGTGACCCCCTTTCACCCCGAGCATGATCGCTGTGGTCTTGCATCCGTTTTCGAACCGAGTAGCGAGCCACACCGCGCGACCTAGCACCGCATAGTGTCTGTCAGATACTGCGTCTCGGCCGAAGTCATCGATGAAAATGCCCGGGCTCTCGCTCATCTTCGTCTCCGTCCGCGAACTCATCTGCCCTCCGCTTCGCGGCGGGGGAAGGTGGGAAAGGTGGGATCAGATCTCCAATTGGCTGTGGTCGGACAAACGGTTCGACAGCGGAGTGGAGACCTGACCCATTTCTTCCCGAGTGGAAACCTGAGCCCGTCCTCACCGCTTATTTAGTAACCGACAGGAATCACTCGGACGCGAACTGCGAACTCGCCGGAACTCGACAGGTCTGTTTCGAAGCCGCGGGGGTTCGAGACTCGTTGATCCGGATCGTACACCAAGCAGTACAGCCGTTCGCAGGCTGGATGTCTCTCGTAGCGAGCGATGTCTTCGATGAGTTCCGAGCCGAGTTCCTTCGCGCCGAGGCGAGGACGAGCCTTTTTTGTTTCGACAACGGTCTTCTCGCCCTTCAGCAGGAAATCAACACGCGATGATTTGCCCGCGTAGCTGGGCGTCCACTCTTCAGGTCGAATGTCATCAAACGAAAGGTGGAGTAGCGCGTGTAGAAGATCCTGTAGGTCGTACTCGTCGGTCACGTCGAGGGTCGGTCGGTCAGCGTGACGAGTGCGCAGCTGGCAAGCGACCAAGTGAAACCGGGAACTTAGTCGATCCAAGATTTCGAATGCGTCGGGTGTGGCAGCGCGCTTGCCCTGATCAGGCAAGGCGATTATTCCGGCGGCGACATCTTCTGCCACAGCTCGGAGGATCGCTTGACCCTGCTGCACTGACGAACGAAACCCCGAATTTGTATTCTTCTCAAAATCGGCAACGTAGGTGTGGTTTGGCCCCAGCGCCTTGTTCAAGTAGCTCAAGGACTGACTTCGCCATCCAGTGAACGATCCGCTGTCGAGTGTTGGGAATCCGATTACGTTCGGTGAATTTGGCGTGTGGGTGCGGAGAACTTCGTCACCTTTCGCGGCCAATGCTTTCAATCGTTCCACGACTTCATCGTTCATTTTCGCGATTCCTAAGCCGACCAACGGTTCAGCGCTCAGCCGCGCCAACCGCACCGCTGAGAAGTATAAATCTTGAGACAGGTAGGGTCAGGTCCCCACTTGGCTATGGTCGGATCAACGGGTTCGACAGCGGACTGGAGAGCTGACCCCATTTCCCATTTCCGCCACGTAGGTCGGAGCGGCGTAGCGCGTCAGTTCAAACTTTAAGTCAATCGGACCCCTGCTTGACGCGGTCGTCTTCGTCGAAGAAACGGCAATCGCGCCGGTGGCCCGACCTCTCGCCACCGAAGTGAAGACGCGTGCGTTGAATCAACTCATGAACGTAGAGGTCCACCGCGTCGTAGAAACGGTGGTAAATGGCATGGTCGATCTTGAGTTCGTCTTCAGGGCGATATGAGAGCTGAGGGAGCAATTCAGCGAATTTGCGATCCACGATGCCACGACGATGGACCAAAACGTGTCGGACATTCGCGAGCTCAAAGAGAGGTTGAGTGACCTCGGCAGGAATGGGAGACGACATCCCGAGAGCACGAAACAAGACTTCGAAGCGCTCGATCCCCGCAGAACGCCGCGAGCCAAGAGTCTCCTCAAGCGAATCGATCATGAACAGGTATTTTTCTCGTCCACTCAGCGATTCCAGTTCGCCCAGGCGGACCTTCGTCCGGCGAAGCGGCTCGATAGTTCGTGATGCTTCGACGTTCTCTAGCCAGGTTGCCAAGAAATCGCGGACGAGCGCTTCGAGACCAGTCCACAGAAGAATTACTGCCTGCGCGTGGAGAAGCGGATAGTCGGAAGCTTCCTCGACGCTGGCCATCTTCGCGTTTCGTTCAGCAAGTTGCATATCCCTTTCGGACACGCGGTCAGCTGGCGACCTCGCAGCCGAATTCACCCTCGCGTTGAGAAGTGGCCGGGCACCAAGAAATCGGATTCCCTCCCTACTCAAGTGCAAAAGATCGCTAGTACGACCATGAAAAGCCCGGAACTCATGGAACGGCTGCTGAGCCCAGTCTGGAATGTATTGCGGTGTTGTCATTCGTCACATCCGCTGTTGACAGGCCGCCTGAGCGTTCCGAGCTCACCGGCTCGAACCGCACGCGAGAAAGTATAGCTCTCGGCAAATTGAAGACGCGGTTCGGGTCGGTGCAGCGCCGAGTTGAAGAGGGAGAGCCGGGGCCAGGTCTCCACTTGGCTGTCGTCAGACAGACGTGTCGACCAGCGGAGTGGAGACGTAACCCCATCTTTCTTTGCTGAGCGGCTTCGGCCTCATCGAGGAACGTGAGTGCCTGAGGGTCCGCTCGGAAACTTGGGGTCAGGTCTTCTCCCCGCTGTCGCTAGCCGATCACTCCGGAGCGAAGTGGATTACCTGACCCCAACCTTCCCTCCAACCTTCCCTCCAGGAGCGGCGACGCACTGTCCGGTGGAGCGGCTGATACGATTGCGACGCGTGACCTCGCCGCGATTCCTCTCCATCGTCGTTGCGCTCTCCGTTGCGCTTTCGATCGCGCTCTACCTGCCGACGTTCGGCAGCTCCTGGATCGCCGACGACATCGACTACATCAACAAAGGGGCAGCGGTGCTGGCGGGCGAGGTTCCGCTCTTGAAGGCTCTCTTCCTTCCCAACGCCGAGCACATCGTCGTCGGGTTTCAGGCGCTGTTCTTCGCGTACCTGCGCCTCGTTGGCATCGACGCGTTCGCCTGGCGAGCCTTCGTGGCCATCATTCATTCTCTGTCAGCCATCTTCCTGGCCGTTCTGGCGCGTCGCTATTCCGGATCGGCGCGAGCCGGGTTCGCCACCGCGGTTGTGTACCTCGGGGCATGCGGGTTCTCATCGTGGTGGATCTGGCAACCGTCCGGCGCGCCTGTGCCTTTGCTGATGGCGATGCTGACGGGATCGGCAGCGTTACTGGCGTGGCGCGATCACCTCACGCTCCGGCGAATCGTCGCCGGTGCCCTTGTCGTCGCTGCGCTCCTCACAGAAAGCTCGTTCGCACCGATGGCGCTCCTCCCTGCGGTCGTCGACGAGTACGAACGGCGGCGGGAAGGGCATCGCGGCGTCGGAGTCTTCTCAGTATGGACACTCGCGACGATCGTCTCGGTCGCTGCGCTCGTGGCGGCGATCTGCCGCAACAGCGCCTACTCGATCTCGATCGACCTCGCACGCGGAATCCCCCGCGCCGCCTTTCTCGTGCTCGCCGCGCCGTTCCGCTTCTTCTTTCCGGGAGTTCCACTCACGGCGGGCACCGACGTCCGCGTCGCAATTCTCGGAAGCGTGCTCGGGATCACCGTGGCTTCGATCGTCGCCGCGCTGCTCGTCGTGCTCTGGCGACGCGGGATCCCGGCATTGGCGGCGCTTTCCGCGCTCTCCCTCCTCGGGCCCCTCGGAGTGATCGCGCTGGTCGGGATCGGTCGCGCGTCCAACTCCTACCACGCTCTCTACCTCACGGAGCGCTACTTCTTTCCGCTGCTCGTTCCGGCGGCGCTCCTCGCGGGCGCGGTGACGGGCTCGATCTCACTCCAGGCATGGTCACGAGTGTCGCGAACGCTGGTGCTCGCGTCGATCTCAATCGCCGTGCTGGGTGAGCTCGCACTCCACCGCCGCGCGATGCTCGGCCCGATTCCGAACATCGTCTTTGAAAGACACGGCGCGCGATTCGCGTCGCTGGCCCGACTGGCGGCGCTTCTCGATCGCGCGGGCCCCATCGAGATCCCGCGACAGCTCATCTGGCTACCCGATCTGCACAACGGAAAACTGCGCACGTCCGTTCTGACCCACGTCCTCTGCAGACAATGTGAGGGTCTGCGCCTCGGTTCCGGGACGGTGGATGCGCCGACGGCTGCCCGCCTGAACGCGGTGCTCGACTCATGGGCGCGCAGTTCCGGCGAGCCACTGCCTTTCCTGCGAGTCGTCAAAGGACGCCTGGTCAACACCCGCATGCAATGGCGCGTCGATTTTTCGGAGGGCGACTTCGCCCATCGGGGGGTGAGCGGATTCTACGACTGGGTCAAACCGTATCGATGGATGGGCAGGCGCAGTGAAGTGACAATCCACGTCGGCGTTTCCGACATCGCGGTCACCATGGCTGCGCCGATCTCCGACTTGCGCCGCCGGTTCGGCTGGGAATCGTTGCCCGTGCGTGCGACGCTCGTCGACGTGAACAGTGGCCTGGCCTTTCCGATCGGGATCGCGACGATCGTGAAGGATGGCGCGCAGACGTATTCCTTTTCGACCGCCCCGCTCCGCTCGACCCTCGGTACAGGTCGCGCGGCGAAGCTCCGCCTCGAGTGCGACCAGACCTGGACCGCGCCGGAGCCGGAGTCAGCGAGTGACCAACGCCCGCGCAGCGTCCAGCTGTTCGCCGCCGGAAGTGCTGACGACACGCTGCCATAGCGACGAGCGTTCATGCAGTCTGTTCCGCACCAACACGATCGCACAACGAGCGAGAATGGCTGGCCGAGGCGTTCGGTGCCCCACGAGTCGGGCACGATCAACCGAGTCGGGAGAGTCGGGGTCAGGTCTCCACTTGGCTGTCGTCAGACAGAAGTGTCGACCAGCGGAGTGGAGACCTAACCCCATCTTTCTTTGCTGAGCGGCTTCGGCCTCATCCAGGAACGTGAGTAAACAGGAGCGGAGTGGAGACCTGACCCCGTCTCACCGTCTCTTGCCCGACTTGAGGTTCTCGGCGCGAAGCGCCTGCGCGAAATAGTTCAATGCTTCTGAACTCGCCCGTTCCGCCGAACTTAGATGCCGTAGTGGCGGACCGCCTCGACTTGACGATGGATCTCCGTGGCGCACGATTCATCGCCCGGTTTGTAATCCTCCACCCCTCGCAGGAAACGTTGGAGGTCCAGTGCGAGCGTAGGCGTGCGAGCCGCACGCTGGAGCAGCCAGTTCATACCGCCAAGGCAGTTCACCTGTTCTTGACGCTTGGCGGGCAGGGCCCCGAACATTCGAACAAGGTCGACATCAAGAGGCCTTCCGTCCTCTGGTGCGCCGCGCAGCCATCCTGAACGATTGGATACCAGGTCAGAAGATTGGAGAGGGGCAAGAAAAAGATGAACTGACTGGAAGGCGTCAGACGCTTGCGCCTCACGTTCCGCCGCGATGCGAAGATATTTCAGATGCTGCTCCGGACCGTACCTGGCGCTGGATCCTCCTCGAACTTTCATTTCGATGGTGACAATCGCCGCGTGAGACTCGAGAACCACGTCGGGTTGGCCCAGGCGGGCATCTGATCGCTTGCCATCAATAGCGCTTCTACCCGAGCGGACTGACAGAGCTGGAAGTTTTCGCAGGATCTCACTTACTTGTCCTAAGACATTCGTCGATCCTTCGGCACCAAGCAACCCAAAGATGGCTCTGACCCGGGCGTTCAACGTAGATTCCACTCGCTGCCACTGTTGTAGCAAGTCAGGTGAAGCGTCGCTGAGATCGGCAAGCTCTTTCAGCAGGTTCACGAACGGATCCGAAGGTCCGCCTATCGCTACAGCATCCGGTTTGCTCAGCCGCTGCGAAGCGAGGTCATACCACTCGCGTAAGCCCTCCTTTTTTAGTCCGGCGAAGTGCGTCGACTTGAAGTAGACCTCGTTGGCTAACGACCGAAGAGCCGCCCGCAGCATCGTCGCCTCGTAAGAGTTGTCGGCCATCTCTGCTAAGTTGACGACACGTCAAGGGAACAAGGATTGGGGTCAGGTCTCCACTTGGCTGTCGGACCAACGAATCGACAGCGGAGTGGAGACCTGACCCCAAAACTTTTCCCATTCTTTCCTTCCATCGGATTCTCCCGCGAGTTTACGTCGGACGATCACGTTGTCGAAACCGCGGCGCGACAGCTGCATGCTGCATTTGACCCGCACCCTACGAGGCAGCCAGGATTCTCTCGTACTCGGCGTGTGAGCCAATCCAGCCCCACAGAATTCCGTCGTCGAGCTGCTTGCCCAGAGCGCGGTAGTTGCGGCTGACGCGGACGGACCAGTAACCGCCCGCTTTCTTGAAGTGAAGGGACGGATGCCGCGGGTTTGCCTTAAGCAGCTCGAAGTTCCCTCGAGCAAGCTTCTGGATTTCAGTTGGCAGCAAGTCGAAAAGCCGCCAGAAATCGGGGCTCGCGTGGTGCTTCAAATTTCGCGGCTCTTACCAGCGCGATGATCTGCGACCGATTTCTCGAAGAGCTTGTCGAGCTTGCCGGTTGCAGCATCTCGCTCGAGCTCGCGATCCCACTCCTGAGCGTCACTCTCGAGAAGCCAATCGCGAAGCTTTGCGAGCTCTTCAGGTGAGAGTTTCTTGATCTCTTCTTCGAGCGCTTCCAGCTTAGTCATTCCAGCACCTGAATGATTCTAGCGAAAAAACGAAATTGCCATGGGTTCAGCGCGTTTGGTCAGCCGCCCAGCCCAGCCGGGTTCTACTCATACCGCAGCGCCTCAATCGGATGCAGCGAAGCCGCCTTGAACGCCGGATACCACCCGAATCCCGTTCCGATTGCGGAGCAGACGAGCAAGCCCGTCAGCGCCCATCCCCACGGAAACACCATTGCGATGTCGAACCAGAGGGCGATGCCGTTGCCGCCGACCACTCCCAGCAGGATGCCGGCGAGGCCGCCGAGCTCGGAGAGGATTACGGCTTCGATCAGGAACTGGCGGACGATGTCTTTTTTCTTCGCGCCCATCGCCTTGCGCAAGCCGATCTCGCGCGTTCGCTCCGTCACGCTCACGAGCATGATGTTCATGATGCCGATGCCGGCCGCGAGCAGCGCGATCACGCTCACGACGAATGCGCCGATCCGGATCGTGTCCGCGATCTGCGCGAACGCCGAGACCAGCGTGTCGTTCGAGTAGATCTCGAAGTCGTTCGCCTCGCCGAGCTTCAGGCCGCGCGCGAGCCGCATCGAGCCCACCGCCTTGTCGAGCGTCTGGTTGTACGTCGCCTGCGAGGTCGACTGAATTGCAATGTTGACGGTCCGCCACGCGCGCCCGAAATCGCTGAAGTACTTCGTGATCGGCACGAGCACCAGACGGTCCTGGTTCTGCCCGAACGAGCTCCCCTTCTCTTCCATCACGCCGATGATCTGGTACGGCCGCTCGTTGACCTTGATCGTCACGCCGAGCGGACTCTGACTCGGAAACAGCTTCTTCTGAATCTCCGCCCCCACCACCGTGACGTTCCGCCCGAGGTCCACATCCTCGGCCGAGATGTTCCGGCCGTACGCGAGGCTGTAGCTGTTCGCCACGAGAAACGCTTCGTTCGTCCCCACGAGCGTCAGTCCCTGCAGCTTCACCCTTCCGAACGCCGCCGCCTTCCCACCATCGAAGACCTTGAACGCGATCGCGCCCGCCTCGCCATCCATCAGCCGCTCGAACTCCCTCGCCTCCTCCAGCGAGATGTCGCGGCGGTTTGCGAACGCATCGTGGGAGTCATTCGTGCTGATCGTCGGATACTTCGCGATCTGGAAGATGTTCGAGCCGAGGAAGCTGAGTCCTGATTCGATCGAGCTCTGAATCACGCTCAGCGCGGTCATCACGCCGATCACGGAGAAGACGCCGATGGTCACGCCGAGCATCGTCAGGCCCGAGCGGAGCTTGTTGACCCGCAGCGCCTCGAGCGACATGCGCACGATCTCATTCATAGCGAAGCGCCTCGATCGGATCGAGCCGCGACGCCGATACCGCAGGCGCGAAGCCGGAGATGATGCCGGTCAGCATCGAGACGACCAGCCCGGTCATGACCAGCCCGACTGAGAATCGAAGCGGGAACGACGGCGCCGCGGCGGCGACCGCAGTCGTCAGCAGCCACGAAAGCGCGAGCCCCACCACGCCGCCGATCACGCAGATCGCGACCGCCTCGACGAGGAACTGCAGCAGGATCGTGCGGCGGCGCGCGCCGACCGCCTTGCGCGTCCCGATCTCGCGCGTCCGCTCTTTCACGCTGACGTAGGTGATGTTCATGATGCCGATCGCGCCGACGAAGAGCGCGAGGCCGGTGACGAAGAGTCCCGCCACTGCGATGCCGCTCTTGATCGGGCCGATCGAGGACTTCAGCGCGCTCTGCTCGTTGAGCTCGAAGTCGTTCTTCGCTTCCGGCGGCAGCGCGCGCACGCGCCGCATCGCGCCGGTCAGCTCGTCGCGCGCCGCTTCCATCCGCGTCTTGTCGCGCACCTTCACGCGGATCGACGTATCGAGGCGCGAGCTGAAGACGCGCATGAACGCGCCGAGCGTGACGACGACCTGATTGTCGAAGCTGAAGAGCCCGAGGAATGTCCCCTGCTTCGCGTAGACACCGACGACGCGGAATGGATTGCCGTCGATCGACACGGTCTCTTCGAGCGGACTACGCCCCGGGAAGAGCGCATCCGCGACATCCGCCCCGAGCACGACGACGTTCCTTCCGCCGCGTGACTCGGCCTCGGTGAAGAAGCGGCCTTCGTTGAATTGAGACGTGGAAGTGACGAGGAAGTCGATCGTCGTCCCCTGCGTGAAGACGCCCTTCACCTCGTTCTCGCCGTACTTTACGTTCCGCCCCGTCTGCAGCGTCGGGACGGCGATGACGAGCTGCGAGTTCGGCGTCGCGGTGATGATCCGGTTCAGCTCCTCGGCGTAGCGCACGTTCATCGTGCGCCGGTTGCGGTAATTCCACCAGTCGTCGACGTGACGCCACGGCCACTTCTCGACGTAGAGGATGTCGTCGCCGATCACGGCCATGCTGCGATCGAAGCCGGTCTCGATGCCGCCGATCGCCGAGCCCATGAGCGTCACGGCGATGATTCCGATGATCACGCCGAGGGCCGTCAGCACCGAGCGCATCTTGTGCGCGCGGATGACGGAGAACGCGATGCGTACCGCCTCGACGAGCTCGCCGATCATCAGTCCTTCTTTTTCTTCGGCAGGGCGATCTTCGCCTTGTCCTTCAGCTTGCGCGAGACGACGGTGTAGGAGCCGGAGATCACCTCGTCGCCCGCCTTGATGCCGCTCTTGATCTCGATGTGTGTGTTGTCCGCGATGCCGGTCTCGACCTTCTGCATTTTTGCGGTCTCGCCGTTCTTGAGGAAGACGACGCGCTGGAGTTTCAGGCGTTCCGCCCGTTCGGTCTGCTTCTCCCGCTGCTCGTTCGTCACGTCGGGCTTCTCTTCGGTGCTCCGCTGCTTCTCGCGCTCCTCGGGCGAGAGGTCGCTGTCGCTGCTGCGCACGGTGACGCTCTGGATCGGAACCGCGACGACGTTCGCGACGGTCGCTGTCTCGATGTCGGCTGTCGCACTCATGCCGGGACGGAGGCGGAGCGTGCGGTCGGGGACGCTGATCTTCACTTCGAAGTTGGTCACTTCTTCCTGCGAGCCGGCGTTGCGCGTGAGCGCGGTCGCGGCGATCTCGCGGACGACACCTTCGATGATGCGGTCGGGATAGGCATCGACGGTGACGCGCACCTTATCGCCAACTTTCACGTTCACGACGTCGTTCTCGTTCACGTTGACGCGCGCTTCCATGTGATCGAGGTCGGCGACGCGCATGACTTCGGTCCCGGCGAACTGGCTCGTGCCGACGACACGCTCGCCGACACGGCTCGTCAGCGCGCTGATCGTGCCGTCCGACGGGGCGTAGATGACGGTCTTCGAGAGCGCCTCGCGAATCTGGGTCACGGCTCCGGCGGCGCGCTGGATCTCGAACTTTGAGGATTCGAGCGAGGCGCGGGCCATGTCGTAGTTCGTCTCCGCGCTCTTTCGCTCGGACTCGGAGACGAGACCGCGCTCGAAGAGACTCTGGACGCGCTTGTAATCGTTCTCGGCTTTCTCCAGCTCGGCGCGGTTGCGGGTGCTCGAGGAGCGCGCGCTGTTGTACGAGGCCTGCTGCGAATCGACCTGCGCCTGATAGCTGTCGGGCTTGATGCGGAGCAGGAGCTGCCCCTTCCGGACGATGTCGCCTTCCTTCACCGTGATCTCGACGATCTCGCCGGAGACTTCCGGCGCGATCTTGACCTCGATCTCCGGCTGGATCTTGCCGGTCGCGGTGACGAGCTGCGTGATCGATTTTCTTACCGCCTTTTCGGTCGTGACTTCGATCGGCTTCTCGCGCTTGCTCGAGATGACCATCGCGACGATGCCGATGACCACGATGAGCGCGATCGCGATCAGGATGGACTGCTTTCGGGAGGGTTTGTTCACGCGCGCATTATGGCGGAATTCAGGGGACGGAAAGCCGCCGGCTGAAGCCGGCGCCACGTCGCGCGCGGATGGCCGCGCGGGCAGTGCTTCGATTCTGTGTGGCGGCGGGCGCCCTCGCGCGCCGCGATCACCGCATGAGCACGAATCGGGCAAGAGGGGACGGAAAGCCGCCGGCTTGAGAGCCGGCGCCACATCGAGCATGGCTCGTGCGTTCTATCTATTCAGTTTTCTGCGACGTGCCAGCAGACTCCCGCCAGGTCGATGAAAACCACCTCTCGTCCCCATGCGAAAGACTTGGGAGGATTGATACGAAATCCTGGGAAGGTCTTTTCGAGCTGCTTGCTCGAGGCCTCGCGCCACCATGCATCAAGATCCTTGACGATGATCTTGACCATGAAATTGCTTGCGAACGCCCGGTCGTCGAATTGTTGCAGGATGAACTGGGTATTGCCGTTGCGGAACCCTGCGTAGCCGGAGTTCTCCCACTCTTCTGTGAAGCCAAGTTCGACGAATAGACGGCGACTCGCTTCGTAGTCATCGCCGCTCGGAACGAACGGCTGCAAAGAGATCGCATCCAAATCGCTCATGTCGTCACTCCAACGATTCAAAGCAAGTATCGCTCATGGCGGGCATGTTCGAATCAAAGCCGCCGGCTGAAGCCGGCGCCACATTGGGCATGGCTCGAAATTCTTTCCTGGTGTTGGAAGCAGGATGGAAAGGGAGAATCCGTAAACGATGTGGCGCCGGCTCTCAAGCCGGCGGTCTTACGTCCCCATTTCCCTTATTCGACATGCTGCTATGAGCGATGCATGACGTGGCGCCGGCTTCAGCCGGCGGGTTTACGTCCCCGCCCCGTCACTTCACGACGAGCGCGGCGGAAATGCGTCGTTCCAACGCGGTCACGGCAGACGCCAGCCGTCCCACGAGCGTCGTGGCGCGCGCGAAGTTTCCGGCACGCGCGGCGTCTTCGAGCATGACTGACAGATCGACGGACGCGTCGCCTTCGAAGTTGCTGACGGCGCCCTTCATCGTGTGCGCGGCGCGGTAGAGCGTTTCGCCATCCGAATTCTCAATCGCGAGCCGCATCTCCTCGAGCAGCCCCGGCGTCTGCTTCGCAAACGCCATGCTGACTCGCTCGAGCAGTTTCACGTTTCCGCCGACGGCCTCGACCAGCGGCTCGACTCCCGTAACGGTTCTGACGATGTCCTGCAGCGCCTGCAGGTCGATCGGCTTCGTCAGCACCGCATCCATCCCCGCTTCGATGCAGCGGTAGCGATCCTCGCGCCGGGTGTTCGCCGTGAGCGCCACGATCGGAACGTGAATGCCCTCCGGCTCGGTCTCGCGGAAACGGAGCGTCGCGTCGAGACCGCTGAGCCGCGGCATCTGCACGTCCATGAGCACCAGATCGTAGAACTCGTCGCGCATCATCATGAGCGCTTCCTCGCCATCGGAAGCGACCGAGATGCGGTGCCCCAGCCGCCGCAGCGCCTCGGATGCGAATTCCTGATTCACGAGATTGTCTTCCGCGATCAGCACCTTCAGCGCCTGCTCGCCGGTGCGGCGAACGGCAGTTGCGCGAACGATCGTTGAGCGGATGAAGCCGAGGGCGACGCCGACCGCGTCGATGAGCTCGCGCTCGAGCACAGGGCGGGTCACTCGCAATTTGTCGTCGCTTACGTGCTCGAGCGGCGAGGTGATGAGGATCGACGGCTGCACCGGCGACGACTCCGACGCGACGACCGCGCACGCGAACTTCCCCGCCGGTGGTTCCGCCGCCGAGCTCGCGGCCGTCACTTCCATCGCGCGCGTCCGCAGAATCTCCGCGATCAAGGCCCGCGAATACGGGTTCGGGTCGATCACCAGGACGGGACGACCGGCGAGCCCTGCTTCCCACGGCGTGCGCTCGGATGCAGTGCTCACGAGATCGTTCGGGAGCGGAACGATGAATGCGAAGACGCTTCCCTCGCCGGGCTTGCTCAACACCTCGATGCTGCCTCCCATCGCTTCGACGAGCCGCGCGACGATCGAGAGTCCGAGTCCCGTCCCGCCGAACCGCCGCGAGCGTGATTCATCGGCTTGAGCGAACGGATCGAAGATTCGTTCGCGCTGATCTTCGGGAATCCCGACGCCTGTATCGCGCACCTCGAAGCGGGTGCCGTTCTCCCGTTTCGAGATGCGGACGATCACCTCGCCCTCGTCGGTGAACTTGATCGCGTTGCCGATCAGATTCACGAGCACCTGGCGGAGCCGCATCGGATCGCCCCATACCGAATCGGGAACGTCGCTGGCAAAACCGGCGGACAGAACGAGCCCCTTCGCAGCCGCTGTCACTCCGAGCGGCCGCACGGTCTCGTTCACGACGTCGCGCAACGAGAAGTACACCGGCTCGATCTCGATCTTCCGAGCTTCGATCTTCGAGAAGTCGAGGATGTTCTCGATCGCGGCGAGCAACGTCTCGGCCGACCGCCTCGCCATCTCGAGTTGCCGCAGCCGCCGCGGCGATTCCTCTTCGGCGAGCGCGAGCTGCAGCATCCCGATCACGCCGTGAAGCGGTGTCCGCATCTCGTGCGACATGTTCGCCACGAACTCGCTCTTGGCTGCGCTCGCTGCTTCCGCGCGCTCGCGCGCATCGCGCAGATCCGACGATTGGTCTTCCATCCGCCGGATCAGATCGCGCGCGACGTGGATCGAATCTGTCATCTTCGCGCGCCGCCGCTCGGCCGTCCTCGCGGTGAGCGCGATGTACATCCCTGCGCCGGCGATTCCCGCAAGCTTCACTCCGACCTCGCCGGTGAGTAGCTGACGCCCGTCGACGAGCGCCACCCAGCCGAGCATCGCCGCGTAGCAGGCGGTGCTGAACAGCGCGAATCGGAAGCAGCGGCGGAACGTCGTGTGCGTCTGATCGGCGACCCGCACGAGCAGGATGAAAAACAGCCAGCTTCGCTCTGCGCCGGTCGCGTAGATGATCAACGTCCAGACGACCACATCGACGACGAGAAAGTGGATCGTCAGATCGCGCGGGTAGAAAAATCTGAGCAAGGCCCACGACGCGACGCAGTACACCGCGAGGAGAACCGTGGTCCAGACCCACGCAGTGACGGAAGCCCCGCCGAGAACGTACCGGTTGTGGAGGAACACGCCGAGGGAGAGAAAGAGCGAGCCGATGACGCGAAGCCGCGGGATCTCATGCACGGCGAGCTGGTACGCGCGCTCTTTCCGGCGGCGTTCGATCTCCTCCGGTTCAAGCGCCACTTCGGACATGGAGCCTCTCGATCAGACGCCGTTCGCCTGGCGCGAGGCGTCGTGCTTCGTTCTCTTGAGGATCGCACGGATCCGAGGCAGGAGCGCCTCCTTCCGGATCGGCTTGCGAAGAAAGTCTGCCGCCCCCATCTCGAGGCTGCGAGCTTCGGTCTCTGCGCCGGCGGAGCCGGTGATGAACATCGCCGGCGTCTCGAAGCCTTTGCGAATCATGATCTCGAATAGTCTGAGGCCGCTGAGCGTCGGTAGATTGATATCGAGAATCAGCAGGTCGAACCTGCGCCGTCCGATCTCGATGAGCGCATCGGCGCCGTCGGCGGCCGCCACCACTCCGTATCCAGCCTCGGTCAGGTAGCCTTCGACGAGCGCGGAGGTGACCATGTCATCTTCAACGAGGAGTATCAGCACGGGACCATCGATCGGGTTGCGGAAAAGCTCGCGCGGCGCGGGGGCGTGATTCAGCGCGCGAAGAATCTCATCGTGCAGGCGTTCGGTCTCGGCGCTCGGCGCCCGGCCGAAATCGCGGCGCAGAATGTCCGAGCACTCCTGATAGCGGCGCAGTGAGGAATCGGCGCGCCCCTGCTCGAGCTGCAGCCGCATGAGCGTGCGATGAACGACTTCTTGCGACGGATCGAGCGCGAGCAGGCGGCTCGCGGTATCGACCGCGCTCTCCCACCATCCCGCCTGAATCTGAACGGCCAGCAGCCGGCCGAGCACTCCGACCGCGAGCTGCCAGTGGTGGAGCCGCGACTCGATGATCAGATCGTCCAGCCCGGCACTTCCAGAGCTGTAGCCGTCGAGCAGATTGCCGGCATAAATCTCCGCCGCTTCCCGGACACCGTTGATCGAAAGCGTTCCCGCACACGCTTCGAATTCGCGCGCGTCAATCGCAACTACCGCAGGGTTGAACGAGATCGCGTCGTTCTGGACGATGACGATCTCATTCGGAAGATAGCGCGCGGCGACGCGAAGATGAGCGACGCTCTCGGCGACAAGCGACGTCGCGTTCGGGTCGCCGAAGATCATCGATGCAGCCTCGGAGACAGACCCGCCTTTCCCGGCGCGAAGGGCGAGATAGATGATCAGCGAATGGACGCGCTTGCCGATGGACAATGCGTTTCCGAGATGATCGGTCGCCGAGAAGCTGCCGAGAAGATGGATCGATAGAAGATGCATGAGCGAGGGAGAAAAAGGTTAGCACAGCGGTCGTGTCTGGCCTGTCCCGCATTGGATAGATTCTGCATCTGCCAAACGGGAGAGCCGCCGCTGCAATCTTTCGCCGTATCAATGCGTTGCGACGGGTCCGGCAAACTCAATGAACCGTGAACGGATCGTGATCACTGGCGTCGGCGCGCTGAGCCCAAACGGCGTCGGCAGGGAGAACTACTTCCGGGCGCTCGCGGAGGGCCGCAGCGGCATCCGCACAATCTCGCATTTCGACCCGTCGGCACTCCCTTCACGGATCGCCGGCGAAGTCGACTTCGATCCTTCGCTCTGGGTCGACGCCAAGAACATGAAGCACGTCTCGCGCGTCGTGCCGATGTCGATCGCGGCCACGGATGAGGCTCTCCGCGACGCGCTCCTCGATCCGAAATCGCTCGATCTCCAGACGCGCCGCCGCATCGGCGTCATGCTCGGTTCCGGCGGCGGGGCGATCGAGTTCAGCGAGCGGATGTACGAGCTCTGGTACAAGGGCGCCGCCAAACAGGCGTCCGTCTACTCGGTCCCCTCGGGCACGATCGGAACGATCTCGTCCGAGATCTCGATGGCGTATGACCTTCACGGGTTCTCGCACCTCATCTCGACCGGCTGCACGTCATCCACCGATGCGCTCGGATACGCGTACCGCAATCTGAAGCTCGGCGTCGCTGACTACGTCATCACAGGCGGCGCCGACGCGACGATCACCGAAGGGATCATGACCGGCTTCGCGATCATGCGGATCGTCTGCGGTTCATTCAACGACCGTCCCGAAGGAGGCTCACGCCCCTTCACGAAGAGTCGCGACGGTTTCGTGCTCGCGGAAGGATCCTGGATGTTCGTGATGGAGCGCGAGTCGACCGCCCGCGCGCGCGGCGCGCACATCTACGCCGAGGTCGCCGGCTACGGGTCGACGTGCGACGCGTATCACCGCGTGCGCATGGATGAATCGGGAGAGGAGCCGGCGCGCGCGATGCAGGAGGCGATGGCGGACGCGGGCATGCGTCCCGAAGAGGTCGGGTACCTCAACTATCACGGGACAGCGACGGATCTGAACGACCGCGTCGAGACGCGCGCGGTGAAGCTCGCGTTTGGAGAGCACGCTCGAAGTCTTCCAGGCTCGGCAACGAAATCAATGATCGGGCATCCGCAGGGGGCGTGCGGCGCGGCGGGAGTGGCAGCGACGCTGATGGCCTTTCGTGATGATCTCCTTCCGCCGACGATCAATCTCGACGATCCCGATCCGGAGTGCGACCTCGATTACATCCCGAACGTCGCGCGCCGCGCGCACATCGACGCGGCCGTCTGCAATACGATCGCATTCGGCTCGAAGAATTCGGCGCTCGTTCTCAAAAGAGTGACGCGTGACGGGTGACGCGTGACGGGTCTGCTGACGCCGCGACGGATTGATGAGCCGGAATTGCTCGATGAGCATGACGCGCCGCGTACCGACATGGAGCGCTCGCTGCGCGATCTGCGGCGAATCAATCGCTTTCTCGGTGGCGTGTGGATCTACCGGCGGCTGTTGAGGCGGTTCGGCAAGGTTCGCTCGCTGCTCGATCTCGGCGCAGGAACTGGCGACCTGCTCGAGAGCGTGCCGTCGGTTCCGCTCCGGATCGCGCTCGACTTCAAAATCGATCATCTGCTGTATCTGCGCGAGTCTTCGCGCGTGTTGCGGGTCGTGGGCGACGCGGCACACCTCCCCTTCCGTTCTTCATCCGTCGATGTGCTCACTTCCTCTCACTTCTTTCACCACTTCACGCCTGATGAGAATGCGGCGATGCTTCGCGAAGCGGCGCGCGTGGCCCGGATCGGCGTCGCGGTCAACGACACGCGCCGGCACTACGCGCCGCTCCTCTTCGTCCAACTTCTCGGCGCGCTCCGGCTGGTCGGCAGGATCACGCGCTTCGATGCGCCGGCCTCGGTTCGCCGCGGATACACGGTCGCCGAGGCGAAAGACGTCGCGCGGAAAAGCGGCGCGGCGAAAGCGATCGTCGTTCGCGCCTTTCCCTTCCGCTTCGGCATCCTGCTCTGGAAATGAACGTCGACGTCGCGGTGATCGGTGCGGGACCTGCCGGCTCGACGCTGGCGGCGCTGCTCGCGCGACGCGGCATGAGCGTTTGCCTCATCGATCGTGAGGAGTTTCCGCGCGACAAGGTCTGCGGCGAGTTCCTCTCGTACGACGCGCTCCCAATTCTCGAGCGCCTCGGAGTCGCGGACCAGCTCGATGCTCTCGGTGCGCCCCGGATCGAGCGCTGCCGCGTCGTCGGCCGCACGCGCGACTACGAGTTCGGCTTCCCTCAGGCCGCGCGCGGCATCAGCCGTTTCGCTCTCGACGAGCTGCTGCTTCGCCATGCGGTCGCGAGCGGCGCGCTACCGCGAATCGGATGGACCGCGGTGGACATCGATCCGGCATCACGAACCGTCACGATCGAGCGCAACGGTGAACGCGATGTGGTGGAGGCGCGTGTGATCGCGGGCGCATGGGGCCGATGGGGGCGCTTCGACGCGCAACTGAACCGCACTTTCGTCCGCGACCGCGCGCATCGGAGCTTCGGATTCAAGCGACACTACCGCGCAGAGACCGTGATGGAGACGATCGACCTCTACTCTTTTCGCGGCGGCTACCTCGGCGTCTCGCCAGTCGAAGGCGGCATCACGAACATCTGCGGCCTCGCGCATGCGAGCCGGCTCGCCAAGCATCGCGGACGGTGGGAGGGATTCGTCGAAATGATTCGCGGCGAGGAATCGCGGCTCGAGAGTCTTTACGCCGCACACGTTCCGGCGCAGGAAAATTTTCTGTCGTCGGAACCGGTGATCTTCCGCGCGCGATCACCGGTCGAACAGGGAATCGTGATGATCGGTGACGCGTCGGGCGTGATCGATCCGCTAACCGGCAACGGAATGGCGATGGCGATTCAGTCCGCTGCACTCGCCGCGCCGCACATCGCTGCGATCGTCAATGGGAAGGTCGAAGCCGCGCGCGAGTACTCCGAGGCGCACAAGTCGTTCTTCGATGGCCGCATTGCATGGAGCCGGAGAATCGCGTTGCTCCTGTCGCGCCCCGCGCTCCTCGACGCAGTTCTCCGGACGTTTCACCCCCGCGCCGCGGGTGAGTTCCTGCTGAGAGCGACCCGAGCGGGCGACGGAGATGTGGCCCATATCGTCCGCGAGGCGTTCTGATACAGTGATCCGACGATGAGCGCGCTTCCCGAAGGGGAGTTTCTGCTCCCGCTGTTCCCCCTTCCGAACCTCGTCTTCTTTCCGAAGACACGGCTTCCGCTGCACGTCTTCGAGCCGCGCTACCGGCTGATGATTGCGGACGCGCTGGAGCGCGAAAAACGGATCGGGATCATCCTTCTTCGTCCGGGGTGGGAGCGCGACTACTTCGGCGCGCCGGAGATCTATCGTTGCGGAACGGTCGGGACGATCGAGCAGGTGGTCCCGCTCGATGATGGACGCTACAACCTGCTCATCCACGGCGACGTCCGCTTCCGCGTGGTCGACGAAGTCTCGAGCGCGCCATATCGGACGGCGAAGGTCGTCGCCTCGCCCGAATCGCAACGGAACGCCGAGCGCTCATACGCGCAGCGCGAGTGGCTTGCTGAGCTGTCGCGGCAATATCTCAAGTTCCTCCCCGATGAGGCCGCGGTCCCCGAGATCGCCACAGCGAGTCTCGACTCACTCACCAACGCGCTGATCATGTCGCTGAATCTCGATGTCGAGGAGAAGCAGAAACTGCTCGAGACCGACGACCTCATCGCGCGAGCGGAGCAGGTCGGGAGCGATCTCGAGAATCGGCTGGAAAGCCTGCGGTTCCTTGCGCCTTACCGGCGAGGCAGCGACCCGTCGCGAAATTAAGAGGGAGACGGAAAGCACCGGCTGAAGCCGGCGCTGCGTCATTCGCGAATGCTGCCACGAGCGATGCCCTGTCATCCTGAGCGAAGCGAAGGATCCCCCGCGCTAAGAACGAGATGGCCCGGACGCGGGGGATCCTTCGCCGTCTTCGCGGCTCAGGATGACATGCTCAACGCGGCGGTGTGCGAGCGCACGCTTTCGCCCTCGGCCCTCGACCCTCGGCCCTCGGCCCTCGGCACCATTCACTACCGCCGGTGTCTTCTAGG
>JAENWF010000193.1 GCA_016650215.1 Thermoanaerobaculia bacterium | reverse complement strand
CGCCACGCCGAGCATAGCTAGTGTCAACATCCGCGCGTGACGTGGCGCCGGCTTCAGCCGGCGGCTTTTCGTTCCCCTTCTCTTATTGCCCCTGTGTGCTCGTCGGCGGTGTGGTTTCGGTCACCGGAGGTTGTGGCACCGGGGGTTGCGGCGCTGGGGCTGCCTCACGAGGAGCTGGCTGCTTCTCCTGATCGAATCGCTTCTCGATTCCCGACTGCTGACGACTGCGGATCAGCCAGCGGAGGAGCTTCGACTCATTGATGCCGATCAGGATGTCGTTGACCGACTCGTAGACCGCCGGGTCGGCGATGAGCTTTCCGGCAGTTCCTTCGCCCGCGTTGATCTTGCGAACCGTTTCGTTGAGCTGCGCGATGAGCAGTGTGAATTCGTTGAGGGCCTGATCGCCGTACGCCTTGTCGTTCATCAGGCGCGGGACGAGTCCCTCACCTTTCTGCAGCGACGTGCTGAAGGTCGAGAGATTGGCCGAGGTGAGGCGAAGATTCTCCACGAGCTCGGTGACGCGCTTTTTTCCTTCCGGATCATTCAGAAGTGCCGGCAGCATTCCGTTGCCGCTGTCGAAGCTGCGCTGGACGCTCGCGGTGATCGATTGCATCGACTGGGCAGCTCCGCTGAGCGACGCCGTGAGCTGATCGGCGTACTGGTCGTCGTAGATCAATTTTCCGACGACGCCGCGTCCACTCTCGATGTGTTTGAGCGCCGCGTTGGTCCGGTTGAGCGTGTTGAGGAACGTGTCGGTGAGCCGCTGCTTGGTCTCCGGCGCGCTGGTGAGCTCGCCGATGAGTCCCTCACCGCGGTCGACACGGCCGAGAATGTTCTTCATGGCGTAGGAGATCTGCACGAGGTTGTCGACGAGATCTTCGCCCGATGTGATGAGCTGATCGACGTTCGTCTGACGCTGCGCCGGAATCCGCGAGCCGGGATCGAGCTCGGGAAACTTCAGCGTTCCGGGAGTGATCTCGATGAAGCTGTCACCGGTGAGCAGGCCGAGTTTCTTCATGCGCGCGCGAGAGTCGCCGCGCACGCGCTCGGCGTACTTGCGGTCGATCATGAGCGCGATCTGCACGTTCGGCTGCTTCGGATCTCGCGGGAGCCTGATCTCTTTGATCACGCCGATCGAGACGCCCGACATCCTCACGGGGTTGCCCTCAGCGAGTCCCGAGACGTTCTCGAGCTCGACGTCATATTCGTTCTTCCGCGCGAAGATCTGCTGCTCCGCACCGATGAAGAAGAGAAAAATCATCAGCACGGTCAGCGAGCCCGCTACGAGCAGCCCGACGCGAATTGTCTTTGTCTGTGTGGTCGCCATATTTCCTCAGTACTGAGTGCTGAGTCCTGAGTGCTGAGTGCCCTTCTCAGGACTCAGCACTCAGCACTTTTAACCTGGTCCAGTGGGTTGTGCCGCCACGACGGCGGAGGATCGAAAGAATTCACGAAGTTGGGGATGATCGGCGTCGCGTGCGGCCTGGACCGCGCCGACCCATTCGAAGACGCCATTGTTCAGGAACGCGATCCGGTCGCCGACGGTGAAGGCCGACTGGATGTCGTGAGTCACCACGACGGATGTCACATTCAGCTTCGTCTGGAGATCGACGATCAGCTCGTTGATTTTCTGCGCCGTGATCGGGTCGAGGCCGGTCGTCGGCTCATCGTAAAGGATCATCTTCGGATCGAGGACGATCGAGCGCGCGAGTCCGACGCGCTTGCGCATGCCGCCCGATAGATCGACTGGCATCAGATGGCCGGTGCCGGGAAGACTCACGAGCTCGAGCTTCTCCTCGACCGAGCGCGCGATCTCTTCATCAGAAAGGTCGGTGTGCTCGCGCAGAGGAAATGCGATGTTCTCGAACACCGTCATGGAGTCGAAGAGCGCGGCGCTCTGAAAAAGCATTCCGAACTTCTTGCGCACCCGATAGAGCTCTTCCTCGGGAAGATCGGTGATGTCTTCGTCTTCGACGAGGATGCGGCCGGAGTCCGGAGCCTCGAGACCGAGCATGTGCCGGATCGTGACCGACTTGCCCGTGCCCGAGCCTCCGAGGATCACGAGGACCTCGCCGCGATAGACGCTGAGATTCACGCCGCTCAGAACCTTCTTCGCGCCGTAGGCTTTGAAGACATCGCGGAACTCGACGAATACATCACGCGGGTGCGTGCGCCTGTCGGGCGTTTCTCGCGCTTCGGCGCGGCGGTCGATCGTGAGCGAGTCCGTCATCAGAAGAGAAAGAGAAACAGCTTGGTCAGAAAGAAGTCCATGATCAGGACTGTGATCGCGGATGTCACGACTGTCGCCGTCGTCGCGCGCCCCACCCCATCCGCCCCACCGGTCGTCTTCAGTCCGTTGTAGCAGGCGATGAGCCCTGTTGTGAAGCCGAAGAAGAACGTCTTCCCTACTCCGGAGGCAAGGTCGTTGTACGACACGCTGTCTACGACACTGCGGAGATAGTAGTTCGCGCTGACGTGCAGATTCACGACGGCGATGAAGAGGCCGCCGAGAATTCCGAGCGCGCAGGAGATCACCGTGAGAAGCGGGAACATGAGTGTCGTGGCGATCACGCGCGGAACCACGAGCTTGCGGACTGGATTCGTGGCGAGCGCTCGCAGCGCGTCGATCTGCTCGGTCACCCGCATCGTTCCGATCTCGGCTGCGATGCCGGCGCCGACACGGCCGCCGACCATCAGCGACATCAGTACCGGCGCGAGCTCGCGGACGAGCGAGAGCGAGACGACTTTGCCAACGAACAGCTTCCCGCCGAACGACGCGAGTGAGTAGGCGGTCTGGAGAGCGAGCACCATTCCGATGAAGAGTGACGTGATCACGACGATCGAGATCGACTTGACGCCGACCTGATCGAACTGTGCGACGAGAAGCGCGCGCTCCATCGGACCGCGCCAGGCCTGCTGGACGGTCTGCACGGCGAGATCGGTAAGCTCGCCTACGTACAGGAGAGCCTCGTCGGCTCGCGAGCGTGCGCGGGTCAGAATCATCGGTCTCGAACTCAGTTTCCGCCTCCAAAAATAGAACGAAGGAGCTTCCGGATTCCACTCTCGCGGGCCTTTTCACGCCGCTGCTGTTCGCCGCGGCGCTCCTCCGGCTGGCTATTCTCAGCTACCGGATCGCGCGGCTCATCGCCGTCGCCCGCGAACAGCGTCGTGTCGCCGCCTCCTGCATGCAGCGGACAGACGGCAGTCGGCTCGGTTCCCGCCACGAAAATCTCGCCGCGACTCTCCGGACACCACGGCCCGGCAAGCATTCCCGACTCAGGATCGATCTCGCGGCTGATGACGTCATCGGGCCGCTTCCAATCGACATCCGGGATCAGGCCGCTGATCCGGTTCATGTGCGAGGTCCAGATCGGAACGCAGGCGTCGCCACCCGCCATCCGGGTGGACCGCCCGTCATCGAATCCGATCCAGACGAGCGTCAGAATGCGCGGCGAATAGCCGATGAACCAGGCGTCGCGATAGTTGCTCGTGGTTCCGGTCTTCCCCGCGAAGTCGCGGCGGAAGCCGAGCGAGCGCGCCTTTGCCGCCGTGCCGTAGATGAAGACGTCCTTGAGCATGTCGTTCATCACGTAGGAGACACTTGCGGGAGCGACGCGCTTCATCTTTACTTCGCGGCTCTCGAGTTTCCCTTCGCGCTTCGCAATGGCGAGAATCGAGATCGGCTCAGCCTTCACACCGAGGTTCGCAAACACCGAGTAGGCGAAGGCGATCTCGAGCGGCGTGACTTCGAACGAGCCGAGCGAGATCGACGGATACGGCTCGAGCTTGCTGTTGACACCGATGTCGGTCGCTGTGCGGATCACATTCGGCACCCCGGCATTGATCGCCGCGCGCACAGCCGGGATGTTGTACGAATGTGCAAGGGACGCGCGCACCGTCACCAGGCCGTGGAAACGGTTGTCGTAATTCTGAGGCCGCCAGACGGTCTTGCCGGCCTGCACGCTGATCGGCGAGTCGTCGAGAACCGTCGCCGCCGTGAACGCCTGCCCCAGCCGGGCGGGATCCATCGCCGTCGCATAGACGAACGGCTTGAAGAGCGAGCCGGGCTGCCGGCGCGCCTGAATCGCCCGATTGAACTGGGTCTTGGAGTAGTTGCGGCCGCCGACGAGCGCCTTCACATAGCCGGTACCGGGCTGGATCGTGAGCACCACACCTTCGAGCGGAGAAGGCGAGTTTCGAATCATCTTGCTCTGCTTGTTGAGCGAAGCGATTCCGCTGTCGAGCGCCAGCTCAGCCGACCGCTGCATGATCGTGTCGAGAGTCGTGAAGATCCGCAGCCCGTCGCTCTTGAGCTGCGTCTCCGGATAAGTCTCGCGAAGCTGCTTGAGCACGAAGTCGACGAAGAACGGCGCGCTGCGCGACGTGCGCGGGAACTTCGTCACCGAAAGCGGAAGCGCGACCGCGGTCTCGTACTCCTCTTCAGTGATCCGCTTCTGATCGAGCATCAGCTTCAGCACGGTGTCGCGGCGCGGTTTCGCACGCTCCGGGTATTTGATAGGCGAGAGCACGTTGGGCGACCGGATCATTCCGGCGAGCGTCGCCGCCTCGTCAAGGCGCAGATACGTCACATGCTTGCCGAAGTAGACCTGCGACGCCTGCTCGACCCCGATGATCTGCACCGAGCCGTTCTGGCCGAGGTAGATCTCGTTGAGATACGCCTCGAGGATGTCCTCTTTCGAGTAACGCGCCTCGATCAGCAGCGCCATCAGCGCCTCAATCCCCTTTCGCGTGAACGTCCGCTCCGGATTCAAGTAGAGGTTTTTGACGAGCTGCTGCGTGAGCGTCGAGCCGCCCGCAGTCAGCGCCTTGTCGCGGACGTCGGTCCACACGGCGCGGAGAATTCCGCGGATCGAGATTCCTTCGTGGCTGTAGAAGCCGCGATCCTCAGTCGCGATCACCGCGTCGCTCACGACCTTCGGAACTGCCTTGAGGGAGACCGGCAAGCGGTCTTCCATCTCGTTGTTGTAGATCGAAGTGATGAGCTCCGGCTCGATGCGAACTCCTCGAAGAGTCACGCCGTCAGTCAGACGGCGCACCGACCGGATCGCCGCGCCATCAAAGTCGACGATGACCGGGATCGCGTGAAACTCCATGTCGGGGTAGACGAAGTTCTGAAGGTAGATCTCGAGATCGCCGCCCGTGAAGCGGTACTCCCCCGGAGTCGACGGGCATGCGGTGACCTCGTGATAGCCGACGTGATTGAGCTTCGGCTCGAGCAGCGAGCGGGGGTAATTGATGCCGGGAAGGAGCGGCGTCGCATCGGAGTAAACGCGGCTCGGCAGGTCCCAGCGCCGGCTCGAGTCGAACTTGCGGGTGATGACCGCGTACGTGTATCCGACGAAACCGATGAACGCGACAAAAAACAGCATCACCGTGAAGGCGATGCCGGCTGAGTGGCGCCAGAGAAAATCTTTGACGCGGGAGCGTTTCGGTGCCTTCGCCATCCGGTGCTGGGGAGGTTAGCAAAAAGGAGGGCGCTGGCATTCCGCCGCTCCCGCTTTGCTGATCCGAAACGCCCGGATGCGGGCATTCCCCGCCGTTTGCCTACGCCACTTTGATTCTGACTGCTTGCTCCAGCAACGGTCGCAGCGCCTCGCACAAGCGGTCGTAGTCGTACGGCTTGGTCAGCAGGCCGACATGCGGGCGGCGGAGAAACTCGTCGAGCTCTGCCGGATTGACGTGGCCCGAAGAGAACAACACCGGCAGTCGAGGCCACCGGTTGTCGAGATCGGCGTAGACCTGCGTCCCGTCGATGTCAGGAAGTCCGATATCGAGAATCACCACGTCGGGTTGGAAACGTTCGGCGGCTGGCATCGCTTCAGCACCCGTTGCAGCGATCTCGACTTCGAAGTCATCGAGCTCGAGCAACGCTTTCAGTCCAGAGGAAACTGCCGGCTCGTCCTCGACGATCAGGATTCGCTTGATCGGGAGCCGCTCCGGAGCGAGTGCACGCTCGGCCATGACGACCGGATGCGTCGCCGGGATCATGACGTGAAACGTGGTGCCGACACCAGGCTCACTCTCCACGAACATGTGTCCCTGATGCCGCATCGCAAGCTGATAGCTGACTGCGAGGCCGAGTCCCGTTCCGCCGCGTTTCGTCGTGAACAACGGCTCGAAGACGTGCGAGATCGTCTCGCGAGTCATGCCCGAGCCGTTGTCGCTGATCTTCATGTGCACGAAGCCGTCGGGCGTCTTTACGACACCGAAGCCGTAGGAGCTGAAACTCTTGCCGAGCTCCGCGCTGATCCGGATGCGTCCGTGGCCTGCCATGGCGTCGCGTGCGTTGAGCGCGAGATTCGTCAGAATCTGGGCGATCTGTAGCGGGTCGGCATTCATGAACAGCTCTGCTCCCTCCGATTCAAGATCGATCTCGATTCCGTCGCCGGCGAGCGATAGAAACTCTCTTTTCCACGCGCTGAGGAACTCGCCTACGCCGACGCACGCAAGATCGGGTTCGGATGGGCGGGTAAAGCGAAGAATCTCCTCGGTGATCCGCTTGCCGCGCTGAATCGATTGCAGGACATGCGTGAGCGGAGCCATCTGCTCGGTCGTGGCGCGGCGGCGCAGCACCTCGAGATTCGGCTGAACGCCCATGAGTACGTTGTTGAACTCGTGCGCGATCGACGCGGCGACACGACCGAGGCTGTGTACGCGGCGCGTGTGCGCGAGCTG
>JAENWF010000192.1 GCA_016650215.1 Thermoanaerobaculia bacterium | reverse complement strand
GCAGAGCGCCGCCGCGGGGCGACGGCGCCACACAGAGGCGGATTTCTTAACGAGCGAGGCTAACCCTTTGCCGACTCCAATTCGTCGAACATCCGCTGAAGCCGGGTCGTGATTTCCCCGCGGCGGCTGTTGCCGATCGCCCGTCCGTCGATCTCGGTTACCGGCATCACGCCCTGGGTCGTGCTGGTGATGAATGCCTCGTTCATGTCGAAGAGCTCTCTCTCGCGCAGCGGACGCTCATCGACGCGGATGCGAGCTGTGAGCGCGAGTTTGATGACCCGATCGCGGACGACGCCCGGGAGGATGTGCTCGTCGAGCGGATGCGTGATCACTCGTCCCTCGCGTACTGCAAAGAAGGTCGAGGTCGCACCTTCGCGCACGGTTCCTTCAGAGAGCAGGAGCGCTTCCTCCGCCCCGGCGCGCATTGCCTTCTTCTTGGCGAGTGCGTTTGCCAGCAGATTCACCGACTTGACGTCGCAACGATGCCACCGCTGATCGACCGCGGTGATGATGCGGATCCCGCGCTCCTTCTTCGCAGCGTCCGGGAACTTGAAGCGGCGCGAATACGCGAGAGCCGTCGGCTTCATCGCGTCGGGATAAAAGTGCGCGCGCTCCATCTCGCCACGAGTCACCTGCACGTAGACGATGCCGTCGTCGAACAAGGTCTGCCGTAGAAGCTCGTGGCTCATCGATGCAAACGCCGCCTCGCTCCAGGGGCTTGCAATCTCGACCTCGCGCAGCCCGCGCTCGAGACGTCGAAAGTGATCGAGCAGAAGAATCGGCCGGCGGGCTGCGAACTTGTAGACCTCATAGACCGCGTCGCCGAACTGGAATCCGCGATCCTCGACCCCGACTACGCGCTCGTCGGTCGTTGTGAACCGCCCGTTGAACCAGAGGACGTCGCCCACGGTTAGACCGCCACGGCCTTCACGATGACGACCGTCCGATCGTCTTCTGCCTCTCGCCCGAACTTCGCAACCTTCGCCAGAACCTCCTGCCCGATCTCCTGCGCCGTCCGTTCGCGGTTCGCCTTTACGACCCTCAGCAGCCGCTCCATGCCGAACTCCTGATCCTTCGCGTCATGTGCCTCGACGATGCCGTCGGAATACATGCAGAGCAGATCGCCGGGAGCGAGATTGACGAAGCCGCGCGTGTACGTCGCGTCGGGCGTCGGCCCCAGGACAGGACCGCCATTACGCAGGTACTCGACTTCCTTGCCGTGCAGAACGAACGGAGGATTGTGCCCCGCGTTGCAGTAAATCAGCATGCCGCCGGTCTCGAGCTCGCCATAGAAAAGCGACACGAATTTCGTCGTCAGCCGGCTGCGGTGGATGATGTGATTCAGCTTCTGCAGCGTGCGGATGATCTTGAAGTCGCGGTCGGTCGCCATCCGCAGACCCATGTAGATGTCACGAACGACGAGCGCCGCGGGCAATCCGTGACCCGAGCCGTCGGCGATCGCGATCCCCAGCACGTTCTCGGAGACCGGGATGAAATCGTAGAAGTCACCGCTGACGATCTCCGCCGGCACTGTGCGTCCCCAGATGTCGAAGCCTGCGTACTGCGGCACGCGCTGCGGCAGAATCGACTGCTGGATGCGCTGTGCCTCGACGATCAGCGACTCGAATCGATGCGCGCGCAGCTTCTGGTTGATGACGTAGCGGATGAGATTCAGCGAGAAGAGAATGTCCTCGCGCGAGAGCTCCTGCGGAACGTCGAAGCTGAGGATGTAGTCCTCATCTCCCACTGCGATCGCTGCAAATCGCCGCGCGCCGAGCTGCTTCTCGAGCACCGGGTCAACGCCGGGATCGCTTGGATCCATGACCACGATCCCGTTCTCGAGTACCAGCTCGATCGGCTTGTAGTCGCGCGGTACCGTAATTCCCAGCGGAGCCTCCTGCGTGACGCCGAACCGTCCCACGAGCTCATACGTGTTGTCGTCACGGCACTCGTAGATACGCCCACCTGTGATCCCGAGCTCCTCACGAAAATTCGTGGCGATCGTCTCTGCGACCTGCTCGATCGCCGTCTTCGTGACGGTCGTCGTCTCGATCTGCTCGAGTGTCCGTTCGACCTGCGTTAAAAGTTTCTTGTAGTCCATATGTGTTGTTCGTCATCCTGAGCGAAGCGAAGGATCAACGGCGGCACCGGGTTCATCATGGCATGTGCATCGCGGTGCAACCATTGATCCTTCGCTTCGCTCAGGATTGCCTTCTGGCGAACCTACTTCAGATCAATCCCATCCAACTCGTACGGCGCACTCACTCCCAGCAAACCCAGCACCGTCGGATACACATCCGCTATGTACGGTTCTCGTGAGGTCGTCAGGCGCCGGTTGTAAAAGAAGATTCCTTTCACGAGCTCGGGGTCGACCGAGCAGTGATCGCCGCTCCAGACCTGTTTGTTCGGCTCGAGGAGGTTCTTCGGGATGCCGCCGAGGGAGGTCTGCCATGAGACGCGATAGCCGTCGTTGTTCGTGATGAAGAGGTCAGGGATCAGGTTCGGGTCAAATTTCTTGTAGATCTCTTCGCGGGCGAGCACGCGCCGCACCGGCAGCTCGCCGGTCTCGGGATCGACGATTGCGATGAGGTTGGACTGCAGCTCGAGTTTGAGGTCGTCGTACTCAGTACCTGGATTCACAATCCCCTGTGACTCGCGCCCTTTGACATTGATGTACAGCTCGCCGAGGCCCATCGCGTAGGCTCGTGTCTTCGACCAGTCGACGTTCTCCCAGAACTGTCCCTGGTCGAAGAGCATCTCGAGATTGCGGTCCTTCATCGCGACGCCGCTTTTGAGCGTCATATAGCCGTTGGTCACGAGCCAGGTGTTGTAGTTGATTGACTTGCGGAAGCTCGCGAAGCCGTGATCGGAGAGAATGATCAGCGCGGTGTTCTTCTTCTCGGCGGCGGCCATCGCGTCGCCCGCGATCGCATCCATCAGTTTGTAGGAATCGAGGATCGCGTTTCCCCACTTCGCCGCGAGCGCCGCGTCGTATGCGGGATGAGTCGGATCGACGAAGCGCCAGAAGACGTGGCCGACGCGGTCGGGAAACTCAAAGCACTGCACGATCAGGTCGTTGTCACTTTGAAGGAACGACGAGAACATCTTGCGCGACTGCGCGACTGTCCACGTCATGTCGTCCCAGAAAATCTGCTCGTTAGCGAAGCCTTCCGAGATCGCCCAGGTGTCGATCTGCCAGCCGAGAGTTTTGAACAGCCCGAACTCCTTCGCGAGCTTCGCGGCCCAATTCGCGGGCGATGAGACTTTGAAACCGAATGGGAGGCTCCTCGGATCGAAATTGATCGGCGAGAGATAGATCTGAACTTCAGGTTTCGTCGCGATCACGTGAAAGCGGCTGATGCCTCGCACCTTGATCAGCGGATTGAACGGAAACACGAAATCGGTCCATCCGCTCCACTCCCCCGCTTTCAGCTTCAGCTTCTGCCCGCTGACTTCGATCTGCATCGACTCACGATCATCCGCGACCGTGACCGTCATCGGGATCGAGATGTACTCCGGCTCCTTGAACAGCTTGTTCGGCGGGCCCTGAATCTTTGTCTGGATCACGCCCTTGTTGTCTTCGAGCTGCACGACGTCGATCGAGAACTCGTTCGCGCCGCTGCGCTGGATGTCGAGCTCCGAGGTGAAGAAGAACGGCTTGCCGACGCGCCCCGAGACGTCGGGAACGCCGAGTCCGGAGAGCATGTGTCCTTCGTGAAAGTCGGTGGCGGGGAACGTCACCGGCACGTGGACGACGAGCGCCTTCTTGCCGCTCTTCGCCGCCGCCTCCCAGAACGGGATTCCCTGCCGCCGGTTAACGACACCCGGCACGCTGTTCGGGATGTACTTGAAAATCGCAAAGTAGAGCGCTGCACCGCCACCGAGCCCGATGAGGATGAGCACGAACGCCGACTTGACGTGACGTCGCGAGAGAACCGCGATCAGCAGAAAGAGCCCCGCGAACACCGATGCGAACACGATCGCGTTCCGGCTGCCGAGGAACAGCGGCTTCTGCACCTCGTCGAACGCTGCAAAAACGGGGAGGTACGTCTTCGGATCACGGCGGAGAAAGTCGAAGATTCCTGTTCGGCCGGGATCGGTTCCCGTCGTGAAGGTCGACCATGAGACGGGCGTCTGGGCGGGCACGGTCGGGCGCAGCGGGCGAAACGTGCCGCTGGCGCGGAGCTTTGCCAGATTCGGAAGCTTCCCCTCATTCATCCACTGCTCGGTCAGCCGCGCATCGACACCGTCGAAGCCGAGTACGATGACCTTCTGCTGCGCACCGGCAGAAAGCGTAATCCAGAGAGCGGCTGCAACGGCCAGGGATCTCAACGACATCCGCGCATGATAGGCACCCGTCTTGTAAATAGAAACGGGGTCAGGTCTTGATTTTTGCGTTTTCACCGGCTCCAAAAGCAAAAATCAAGACCTGACCCCGTTGTCGTGAGGAGTTGAGCGATGAGAATGCAGCGCTTTGCGGTTGTCCTGGTTGCAGCGACCCTGATCCTCGGCGGTTGCGGTGGCGGCGAGAAAAAAGGCACAGGGGGCGCCGGCGGTGGCGGCGACAACCAGCTGGTGATTGCCTTCGACGGCAGTCCCACGAACCTCGATCCGCGCGTCGGCACCGACACCTACTCGGGCCGCATCTGGGACATGACGTCGAGCGGCCTCGTGAAACTCGCGCCCAACGGCGATTTCGTCGGAGATGTGGCTGAGCGGTGGGAAACACCCGACGACAAGACGATCATCTTTCACCTCAAGCCGGGTGCGAAGTTCCAGAACGGGCAGCCGATCACTGCGCGCGACTTCAAGTTCACGTTCGACTCGCTCAACTCCGAGTCGTTCAACAGCCCGAAGAAGTCGGGCTACGCGAACGTCGCTTCGTTCGAGGCGCCCGACGCCAACACGTTCATCATCCGGATGAAGGAGCCGAACGCCGGGATTTTCGACAACCTCACCTACATGCTGGTCCCCGCGCAAGCGAACGCGGTGCTGTTCGCGAAGACGCCGGTGCTGGCCGGCGCGTACAAAGTCACCGAGTTCAAAACCGACGAACGCGTCCTGCTGGAGGCGTTCCCCGGATGGGTCGGCGGCGCGCCGAAGATCCCGAACATCACGGTCCGGATCATCCCGGACGCGACGACGCGCGTGCTCGAGCTGCGCCGCGGCTCGGTGAACTTCGCGATCAACAGCATCCCGTACGATCAGGTCGACCAGTTCAAGAGCGACAGCAACTTCAACATCGTGACCTCGCACGGCGGCGCGTATCAGTACATGGCGTTCAACCTCCGCGATCCGATTCTGCGCAAGAAGGAAGTGCGCCACGCGATCGCGCACTCAATCGACCGCGCGCGCATCGTTCGCGATCTGCTGAAAGGCTACGGCGCAGTAACCGAGACGATCTTCCCCGAGGGACACTGGGCGCGGGCTGCGAATCTGAAGACCTACGAGTTCAATCCGAAGAAGGCGATGCAGATGCTCGACGCGGCCGGCTATCGCGATCCGGACGGCCCGGGCAAGCGCCCGCGCTTCAAAATCGTGTTCCGCACGTCAACCGACGCGGAGGCAAATCAGCAGGCAGAGATGGTGCAGCAGATGCTGCGCGAGGTCGGCATCGAGATGGTGATTCAGACGAGCGAGTTCGGCACCTTCATGGATGACGTCAAGAACGGCCGCTTCCAGATGTTCTCACTCCGCCGCGCTGGTGTCGCCGATCCCGACTTCTACACGACGATCTTCCACTCGAAGAGCCTCGCGCCGGTCGGTCAGAACCGCGGCTATTTTATGAACAAGCGCGTCGACGAGCTGCTCGATCAGGGACGCGCGACGTTCGACCGCGAAAAGAGAAAAACGATCTACGCCGAAGCGCAACAGATTCTCGCGGAAGAACTGCCGTACGTCTCGCTCTATCACCGCGACAACGTCGCCATCATGCGCAAGAACGTCGGCGGATTTCAGATGTACCCGGCAGGGTTTCTGATCGGCGTGCCGCAGATGACGATGAATTAGGTCGGGCGGGCATCCTGAGCGAAGCGAAGGATCTTCTGAGAGCACGAGCGGCGACCGCGATGAATACGCGGTCGCCGTTTCTACATCAGAAGATCCTTCGCTTCGCTCAGGATGCCGTCAGGAGCAGACCGTCTCGATCAGCATCGCGCAGACCAGGTACGGGTCCATGTTGGCTGCGGGACGGCGATCTTCGATGTAGCCCCGCCCGGTATTCGCGGTCTGCATCGGGATACGGATCGAGGCTCCGCGGTCGCTGACGCCGTGGCGGAAGGTGTGGATCGGCGCGGTTTCATGATGACCCGTCAGCCGCTCGTCGTTGTGCGCGCCGTAGACCTTGATGTGCTCCTCGTGCCGGCTCTCGAGCTTCTTGACCGCTTCCTCGATCACCGTCATGCCGCCTTCAGCCCGCATCGCCTTCGTCGAGAAGTTCGTGTGCGCGCCGGCGCCGTTCCAGTCACCTTTGACCGGCTTCGGATAGAGCGTGGCGCTGACGTTGAACTCCTCGCCGATGCGGTACAGGAGCCATCGCGCGATCCAGAGCTCGTCCGCAATGTCAGGCGCGACGATCGCGCCGACCTGGAACTCCCACTGCGCCGGCATCACTTCGGCGTTGGTTCCGACGATGTGAACTCCCGCGCGCATGCAAG
>JAENWF010000191.1 GCA_016650215.1 Thermoanaerobaculia bacterium | reverse complement strand
CCGTTCACTCACTCATAACGCGTCACTCGTAACGCGTCACCCACTCAGCACTCAGGACTCAGCACTGTTCACGCCGTGGCGTGCTTGATGTTGTACTTGCGGTCGACGCGGACAACGCCGTCGACCGAGGAGAGTGAGCGGGTCACTTTCTCGAGGTGCTTGAGGTCGGCGATCTCGAGGATGGCTTCGATCGTTGCCTTGCCATCGCCGCTGCGCGTCTCCATCTGGCGGATGTTGGTCTTGAGATTGGAGATTGCGGAGACGACGCGAGCCAGGATTCCCTGGCGATCTTCGATCACGATCTCCATCTCGACCTGGAACTGCGACTGCCGCTGATCGGCCCATTCGACGGCGATTTCGCGGTCGGGGTTGAACATCAGGTTCTTCACGTTCGGGCAGTTCGAGCTGTGGATCGCGACGCCTTTGCCGCGCGTCACGTAGCCGACGATCTTCTCGCCCGGCAGCGGGTTACAGCACTTCGCGAGGTACGTCATCAGGTCGTCGTAGCCTTTGACCTTGATCGCCGCCGGCGAGGATGTGAAGGGGAAGATTTTTCGGACCGCGGCCTGAATGACACCTTCGTCGGTAGTGCCCTTCTCCTTCTGCTCCTCGGTGACGAAGCGCTCCACGACGCTGCGCGCCGAGACTTTGCCGTAGCCGACGTCGGCATAAAGATCCTCGAGCCGCGGCAACCCGTACTCTGTCATCACGCCGTCGAGTGCGTTCTCCGCGATGAGCTTGCGCCACTGCACCCGGTACTTTTTCGCTTCCTTCTCGATGAGCTTCCGGCCGAGCTCGATCGAACGGTTTTTCTGTTCGGCATTGAGCCAGTGCCGGATTTTGTGCCGCGCGCGGGAGGTGACGACCATGTTCACCCACTCGCGGCTCGGAGTCTGGGTGGCGCCGGTCATGATCTCGACGATGTCGCCGTTCTTGAGCGGTGTCCGCAACGGAACGAGCTTCCCGTTGACACGGACGCCGACGCAGCGGTTCCCGACATCGGTGTGAATGCGATACGCGAAATCGAGCGGGGTCGCGCCGCGCGGGAAGGCGAACACATCGCCCTTTGGAGTGAACGTGTAGACCTCGTCGGGGTAGAGATCGATCTTGAGCGAGTTCATGAAGACTCGCGGATCCTTGATCTCGTTCTGCCACTCCACGAGCTGGCGCAGCCAGAGGAAGCTCGCATCGTCGCTGGATGCGCCCACGCGTCCCTCTTTGTACTTCCAGTGCGCGGCGATGCCCTGCTCGGCGACCAGTTCCATCTCGCGCGTGCGAATCTGCACCTCAAACGGCTGGCCGCGTTCGGCGACCACGGTCGTGTGCAGTGACTGATAGAAGTTCGGCTTCGGCATCGCGATGTAGTCCTTGATCCGTCCGGGGACCGGGCGCCACATCTGATGAATGATGCCGAGGGAGGCGTAGCAGTCTTTGACGTTGCTCGCGATGATCCGGAACGCGAGGTAGTCGTAGAGCTGGCCGATATCGATCTCCTGACGCCGCATTTTCGACCAGATCGAATAGAGGGACTTCACGCGGCCGGTGACGTCGCCCTCGATCTCGTTCTCCTTCAGCTTCTTTGCGAGCGTCGCTTTGATGCGGCCGACGACATCGCCCGAGATTGACAGCTTCTCGTCGACCGCCTTCTCGAGCTCCTCGAAGTCGCGCGGATGCAGATAGCGGAGCGATAGATCTTCCAGCTCGCTCTTGATGCGGCCCATGCCGAGCCGGTTTGCGATCGGCGCGTAGATCTCCAGCGTTTCCGTCGCTACCGAGAGGCGCTTCTCCTCCGGGAGGTACTGGAGCGTGCGCATGTTGTGCAGCCGGTCAGCGAGCTTGACCAGCACCACGCGCAGGTCGGAGACCATCGCGAGCAGCATCTTGCGGAAGGTTTCCGCCTGCTGTTCTTCCTTCGATACGTAGGCGTAGCGCGAGATTTTCGTCACGCCGTCGACGAGCTCGGCGACGTCGACCCCGAAGATCTCGTGGAGCTTTTCCTTCGTCGTCAGCGTGTCTTCGAGAACGTCGTGAAGAAGTCCCACGGCGATCGAAGTCTCGTCGAGGCGCATGTCCGCGAGGATGTAGGCGACATTGAGGGGATGGATCAGATACGGCTCGCCCGAGGATCGGACCTGACCGCGGTGTTCCCGGGCGGAGAAGATGTACGCCTTCTGGAGAAGTTCCTCGTCGAAGTCGGGCTTGTACGCTTCGACCTTATCGAGGATGTCTTCGAACCGGATCATCGTCATGGCAACAGCCGTTAGATCGTAGCAGTTCCCGCTCAACAACAGTCCTGAGTGCTGAGTGCTGAGTCCTGAGGCGGGATCGTCACTCAGGACTCGACACTTGGCACTCAGCACTCGACCGTCGTCTGGTGCGAGTCTTGCGTGGCATTCGCACCGAAGCCGGCTGACAGCGACCGCTGGTCACTGACCGCCGGGAAGATAAAAGGAGGGTACTCGTGTCAAGAAAGTCCATTCTGCTGGTTCTCGCCCTGATATTCGTGTTCGCAGCAATCCCGGCATTCGCCGGTCCCGCCCCGTCGAAGACTGCAGCAAACCAGAGCCTCGAGTCACGTGATGCCGATCTGACAATCGTCCGCAACCTTGCGGCCAACGAGCAGATCGCCACCGTGCTGGCTGCCAACGGCTTCTCGCAAGAGGAAGTCGAGCAGCGGCTCGCCCAGATGTCGTCGCAGGACCTCCACCAGCTCGCGCAGAATCTCGATCAGCTCCAGCCGGCCGGCCTGACCCGCCAGGAGTGGATCTGGATCGGCATCGGTGCGCTCGCCGCTTTAATCCTTGTCGTCGCCCTGACCAACTGACGCTCAAATCACGTTTCGACAGAGGGCGAGTCCGGAAGGGCTCGCCCTTGTT
>JAENWF010000190.1 GCA_016650215.1 Thermoanaerobaculia bacterium | reverse complement strand
CTTCATCTCGGGATCAGCATCGCGACCGGCATCAGACTTCTGCTCGCGACGATCGTTCTCGGGATTCCGACCTTCATGATGGGAGGAACACTTCCCGCCGCCGCGAGGGCGGTGGAGACGAGTGAGGATCCGGCGCGCCGGCGACTCGCGACGATTTACGCCGTCAATACGATGGGTGCGGTCGCCGGGACATTGATCTCTACGTTCTTTCTGCTCGAGACCTTCGGTAACCGGCGGACCTTGCTCCTGGCCGCCGCACTCAATCTCCTGGTCGCCGTGATCGCTCGGGCGATCTCGCGTGACAGTCGTGCGCCCGAGATGAAGTCGGAGGCCGTCCGTCCGCCGAGCGACGATGAGGAATCGCTGCCGCCGCTTGTGGTGCTGGTGACGTCCGGGCTGGTCGGTGCGGCGTTTCTTCTGATGGAGCTCGTGTGGTACCGAATGCTTGGACCGATCCTCGGCGGCACTACGTTTACATTCGGTCTCATCCTCGCGATTGCGCTGCTCGGAATCGGGATGGGCGGCTTCGCCTTCTCGCTGTGGAATCGCGCGTCGGTCGGCGCACTCGCTTTGACTACCGCGCTCGAGGCGCTGGCGATGGCCGTGCCGCTCATCGCGGGCGACCGGATCGCTCACTACGCAAATCTTCTGCGCACTCTCGGCGAGGCCGGCTTTCAAGGGCACATCATCGCGTGGTCGATCATCACACTTGCTGTTGTGTTTCCAGCATCCTTCATCGCGGGATTTCAGTTTCCGCTGCTCGTCGCGCTGCTCGGCAAAGGGCGGGAGGATGTTGGAAGAGACGTCGGCCAGGCGTACGCCTGGAACACGTTCGGATCGATCGCCGGCTCACTGGGCGGCGGCTTCGGCGTGATCCCTCTGCTGTCGGCGCCCGGAGCGTGGCGGGCCGTGGTGATTCTTCTAGCGGGCCTTTCCTTCGCTCTGTGCTTTTTGACGTTGCGCAGGCGGACCTGGACGCATGTGACCGCCTCGCTCCTGATCGGCGCAGCAGCACTTGCAGGAACTGCGGCGACCGGCCCGACCGCGGGGTGGCGGCACAGCGGAATCGGCGTCGGCAGACTGGTGCGCCGGCAGACAGTCAACGAGTTTCGCGGTGTGACAAACGATTTCCGGCGCGGGCTCGTCTGGGAAGCGGACGGCCGCGAGAGCAACGTTGCGCTCATCGCGGGCGACGATCTCTCATTCGTCGTCAATGGAAAGTCTGACGGCAGCGCGCGCGCCGACGCCGGAACGCAGGTCATGGGCGGCATGATCGGCGCGATCCTTCACGCGAATCCGAAGAGCGCATTCGTCATCGGCATGGGAACGGGATCGACGGCGGGATGGCTCGGCGCAATCCCGGCGATGGAGCGCGTCGATGTCGTCGAGCTCGAGCCGGTAGTCTTGAGGATCGCGAAAGACCTCTCGTCGGTGAACCGGAACGTGCTCGCCAATCCGAAAGTACACACCGAGATCGCGGACGCGCGCGAGGCGCTTCTTACAGGACGGCGACGGTACGACATCATTTTCTCGGAGCCATCGAATCCTTATCGAGCCGGAATCGCGAGCCTCTTCACGTCGGAGTTTTACCGCGCAGCAGCCGATCGCCTCGCTCCCGGCGGCATCTTTCTTCAGTGGGTTCAAACCTATGACGTCGGCAGCGAGACGCTGACGACGATCTACGCGACGCTGACCTCGACGTTTCCGCACGTCGATACTTTCTGGACGACAAGCGGGGATGTCGTGCTCGTGGCGACGCGCGATCCACTGACGTATGACGCCGGGCGGATGGGTGCCCGGCTCCGATCCGAGCCGTATCGCTCAGCCATCGGAAAAGCCTGGCGCGGCGACACCGCGGAAGCGTTCATGGCACAGATGATCGCGAACGAGCGCACCGCGGCGTTTCTTGCGAGCCGCGCGCCGGGCATGAATACCGACGACCTGACCGTCGTCGAGTTCGGATTCGCCCGGGGACTCGGGCTCAGCGGGTCGGTTCAGGGGCTTGCGAGTCTTGCTCGCAAGCGCGGCGAGACCAGGCCGCTGCGTGTTCGTGGCACATTCGACTGGGACCTGGTCGAGCGTCATCGCGCGGCAACACAGTTCATGCCGATGACGGCGAAGCCGTCGCCGGTGGAGGAAGCGTTGCGGACGGTCGCGTCGGCCTTCGCAAGCCATGGAACTCTCGACACCTCGAGTGATCTCGCGCTGATTCAGCCGCCCAACACGGAATCACTTGGTCACTTTGCGCTGACCCTTGCGCATAGCGGCGACCCGCGAGCTGTGGCGTATGCGGCAAAACTGGGAGAAACGCAGCCGATCGAGCGTGACGCGGCCCTCGCGCAGCTCGCTCTGCGCCAGCGCCGCTTCGCAGACGCCGCGCGACTGCTGCGAAGCTCGTTCATCGCATACCGCTCCGACCCCTGGCCCGCCAGAGACATCATGCAGGATTCACTGCAGACCGCTCGCGACCTCATCCAGATCGAACCGCAAACCGCGCCGATGATTGCCGATGCGTTGCGAGAACCGTTCGCCGCGCGACAGCTCGACCAGCCGCGGCAGGCGGTGTGGCTTGCCGCGATCGCCGCGAAAGAATTCTGCGGCGCTGAGATGATCGCGGCGCTTCGCTCTTTTGAGCCGCATCCGCCGTGGAACCGCGGACACCTGACCAATCGCGCGGTTTGCTACCGTCGCGCCGGCCTTGTCGAGCTCGCACGGCAAGCCGCAAAGGACTACGACACGTTCCTCGACGCCGAGCCCGAGCCGCTGCCTGAGTGACGTTGAGGGACGAGCACCGACAAGGGGGAACGAGAGACCGCCGGCTGAAGCCGGCGCCACGCTTACGAATGCTGCCATGAGCCATGCATGACGTGGCGCCGGCTTCAGCCGGCGGCCTCTCGTTCCTCGTTGCCATGGAACACGCGCGGCTCTAGCGGTCTAACGGTCCTACAATCTCTGAATGCTCAATCGACGCGATTTCCTGAAGGCGGCGGCGACGGCTGCGCTTGCTCCGGCGTCGTGTGTCACGGTCCCTCGCGACGCCGAGCGCGGGGTTCTCGTCAACGACATTCACTCGCAGCTCAACGCTACGCGCGTCGCCGCGGTCCGTTCGCCGCGCTCGATGAACGAGTTGCAGGAGATCGTCCGCGGGGCGCGCGAGATCTGCGTCGCGGGTGGACGGCATGCGATGGGTGGCCAGCAGTTCGCCGGGAACTCGACATTGGTCGACATGAACGCGATGAATCGAGTGATCGGGCTCGACAGCGCGCGTGGTGTGATCGACATCGAGGCGGGCGTCCAATGGCCAGAGCTGGTCGCTTTCCTCGCAGCCTCGGGCAGTGGTTGGGGAATCCGGCAGAAGCAGACTGGCGCAGACAGACTGACGATCGGTGGCGCGCTCGCCGCCAACGCCCACGGCCGCGGCCTGAAGATGAAACCGATCGCCAGCGACATCGAAGCATTCACGCTCATCACTGCTGACGGCAGTGCGACCGAGTGCAGCCGGACATCGAACCGCGAGCTGTTCGCGCTTGCGATCGGAGGCTACGGACTGTTCGGAGTCGTCTCCTCGATTCGCCTCCGTCTCTCGCGCCGGCAGAAAGTCGAGCGTGTTGTCGAGATCCGCGACATGGACGAGATCATCAGCGCATTCGACCGGCGGATCGCGGATGGCTTCCTCTACGGCGATTTTCAGTTCTCCATCAACGAGAAGTCGCCAAACTTTCTCCGCCGCGGAGTCTTCTCCTGCTACCGGCCGGTGGATGACGCGACACCGATGACCGCGGGCCGCGAACTTCAGGCCGGCGACTGGGGCAAGCTGCTGCTGCTCGCTCACGCGGACAAGGAGCGCGCGTATGAGGAGTACACGCGCTTCTATCTCTCGACATCCGGCCAGATCTACTGGTCCGACGAGCATCAGTTGAGTGTCTATCTTGACGACTACCACCGCGAGATCGACAAGCTTCTCCAGGCAAAGACGCGCGCGACCGAGATGATCACCGAGATCTACGTTCCCCGGGAGCGGCTCCCCGATTTCATGGCGGCGGCTGCGGATGACCTGCAGCGCAACGCTGTCAGCGTCGTCTACGGTACCGTACGGCTGATCGAGCGCGACGACGAGTCATTCCTCGCATGGGCGAAACAGCGCTACGCATGCGTCATCTTCAACCTCCACACCGAGCACTCGCCGGAAGGCCTCGAGCACTCGGCGAACGCATTCCGGCGGCTGATCGACCTCGCGATCGAAAGGGACGGAAGCTACTTCCTCACGTATCACCGGTGGGCACGTCGCGAGCAGGTCGAGCGCTGCTACCCGCAGTTCGCCGAGTTCCTCAGGAAAAAGCGCGAGCACGATCCGCGCGAGCGATTTCAGAGCGACTGGTACCGGCACTATCGGACAATGTTCGGCGCATGAGAAATTCGGCGAGCGCGACTGCCGCTCTGGTCGCGCGAGGCGTGGCGTTCCGCGCGGGCGATCCGCGCTTCCGCGATCTCGTGTCGCAGTCCTCCGGCGATCTGAGCCGGAAGCTCGTGGTTGCTGCTGGAATGGGTGTGCGGGACGGTTCATCGCCATCCGACCGATTTCTGGTCGCGCTGTTGGAACGGCTCACAGTCCCCGGCCTCTCGGCGCACTACGTTCTTCGCAAGCGCGCGATCGAAGAGGTCGCGCGGCGTGCAGCGCGTGACGGCTTTCACCAGCTCGTTGTGATCGGCGCGGGACTCGACACGCTCGCGGTTCGCATGCGCGCCGACCATCCCGACCTGAACGCGATCGAAGTGGATCACCCGGCGACGCAGAAGCTGAAACGCGATGTGCTGCGCGCCGTGGGCGTCGGGTCGGACATCTCATTTGTCGCGGCTGACCTGACGACCGAGCGCCTGAGCCGCGCGCTCGAGCGTTGCGGTGCGTATGACCGCGAGGCGGCGACGCTCTTCATCGCCGAGGCCGTGTTCCTTTACCTCGATGAAGAAGAGGTGCGGTCGGCACTCGCGGATGTGAGACACAGGAACGCGACGACGCGGATCGCGTTCACTTTCTTCGAAGCGGGGAGGAAGCGGATCAACTTCCGTAATGCGACGCTGCTTGCCGATCTCTGGCTGCGTTGGCGCGGCGAGCCGCCGCGGTGGGCCATCGATCCCGGCGCCGTTTCCGCGTTCCTCGAGTCGGAGAGATTCAAGATCAACTCACTGATGCTAGACGAGGCGATGCATCGCGATGCTCCTCGCAATGTCGCGCTCGCGCGCGGCGAGCACCTGGTGGTGGCGGACGCATGACGATCCACGAGCCGATGACGATGGCCACCGATTACCTGCTGAGCGCTGCGGCGCTGGTATTCGGTATCTCGTTATGGCGTGCGAGCGTCCGCCCGTGGGCGCTTGCGTTTTTCTTCACCGCCGCGGCGTCGCTCGCCGGCGGCACGTATCACGGATTCCTGCCGGAGCACTGGCTCTGGAAGACGACGGTCTACGCGGTTGGCCTCGCGAGCTTCTTCCTGCTCAGCGGCGCGGTCGTCGCATCCGTCGGTGGCGTCACGCAACGGATGCTGCTGACGCTCGCGGTCGTGAAGTTCATGGCCTACGCGAGCTGGATGATCACGCACGACCGGTTCGTCAACGTGATTGCCGATTATGGATCGGCGTTGCTGCTGGTCGCGATTCTTCAGATCTTCGCCTGGCGGAACCGGCGTGCTCCGAGTGCGCCCTGGGTGCTCGCGAGCATCATCGTCTCGATCCTCGGCGCTCTCGTGCAGCAGAGCGGGCTGACGCTCCACCGCCACTTCAACTACAACGACCTCTATCACGTGATCCAGCTCGTCGCGCTCTGGATGCTGTGGCGCGGCGGGCGGCTCTTCACGATGTCGGAGACAGTCCGACCGACGAGCCGACCCACGTGAACGACTTGTTGAAGTCGACGCCGAGCATCTTGCCCCGCGAGAGACGAATCAGGTTCTGCGCGAGCAGCGGCATGGCTTGATCGTCGGGCCGGAGAAACATCATCCGGATCTCGATCTTGACTCCGCCGCCATCGGCCGCCTGAAGCGCAGGCTCGTATTCGATCTTCTCCTGGAGACACCAGGCGGAGCGCTCCGCTTCAGGAATTGCGTCGATGTCTGCGCGCGACGGTTCGACATTCACGCCGCCGCCGGCGAACGAAAACAGCGGCTTGAGCACGTAGCGTGCTGCCAGATCGTCAGGGATCGAGTCGAGGTCCGAGACAAATGTCGCGCGCGGAACCGACGGATGGTCGAGGAAGGGGAGCGAGTACTTCGACCAGACCCAGTACCAGTTCGGATGCGGTGCCCACTCGACATCGAGCGCGTCTCGATAATCGAACGGCAGCTCGATGCCTTTGCCGATCAACTCGTCGAACACGATGCGGTTGTAGATGCGCCGGACTCTCGTGCTGCCGCGGAACAGCTGGTTGCCGCGGCGGGTGAGCTCGCGCGGGTCAACGGCATCGACGTCGAAGAGCAGCTTGGTCGCGACGAAGTCCGTGCTGGTTTTCTGCCGCGGCAGATCGATGTCCATGAGGATCACTTCGCGCGGATCGTGGCCGCCAGTGATCGTCTTCCTTGCCAGCTCGATGAACGACGCGCGCGTGAGACCCGAGAACCAGCACGACCACGGCAAGTCGAGTCCCCGCATCTTTGCGAGCGTCTCGGTCCAGACATCGCGCTGAATCACCTGCATGGCGGTCAGCGACGGAAAGCCCTGGAGCTCGATCAGCTTCGGTACGAGGACTCCGTTCTCGCGCACGACCGCGAAGTCGACCTGCGTGAAGCTCGGGAGCCCGCGCATTCCGGGCGCGTTCCAGCGAGCCGGAATCGCCTTCTCCATTCGCGCGAGTCGCTCGGGGGAGGAGAGCTGTTCGACGACCGCGGTGGCCGAGGAGACGAGTTTCTGTTTGAAATCGTCAGGGATGAAAACCGGACTCTCGGCGAGCCGGAAACCGAACTCGCAGCCGAGGCGGCGCGCGAGCTCGCGCTGGTACGAGTCAGACAGCTCGGGCGTGATCTGCTGATTGAAGAGCGGACGGAAGCGCGCATCCATCGCGTGCTACTTCTTCTTCAGTTCCGTCAGAACCAGTTTCGCGACCGCTTTGAGAGTGTCGAAGACTCCCGTGCCGTTCATCGCAACCGCCTCGAACGTCGGCTCTCCCTTGAAGTTGAGCTGGCGGTACATCTCGTCGGCCGGCAGCGCGGTGGGAAGATCGCGCTTGTTGAATTGAAGAGCGTACGGAACGGCCTTGAGATCGTAGCCCTGCTCCTTGAGGTTCTTCTCGAGATTGCCGAGCGATTCGACGTTCGCTTCCATGCGGGCTTCCTGCGAGTCGGCGACGAAGATCATGCCGTCTACGCCCTTGAGGATCAGCTTGCGCGATGCGTCGTAGAAGACCTGGCCTGGGACGGTGTAGAGGTGAAAGCGCGTCTTGAATCCGCGCACCGTGCCGAGGTCGAGCGGGAGAAAGTCGAAGAAGAGCGTCCGGTCGGTCTCTGTTGCGAGCGAGATCAGCTTTCCCTTCGACTGAGGGTTGGTCTTGTCGTAGATCCACTGCAGATTCGTCGTCTTCCCGCAGAGTCCGGGACCGTAATAGACGATCTTGCAGTTGATTTCGCGCGCGGCGTAGTTGATGAACGTCATGCGGGCCTATTCGCTGAACAGACTGTCGATGTCTTCGTCGGTGATCTCGGCGAACGGCGAGTCGAACCTGTTGGCGAGGCTGCCGCGATCGGCTTCGGACTTCTTGAGCAGTTGCTCAAAGGTCCGCTCGAGCTCCAGCGAGGCTTTCTTGACGCGCAGCCGGACGAGGCCGAGCGAGGACTTCTCGTCGAAGATGACGACGAGGATCACGCGCTGCGCGACGAGAGAGATATGGATGTTGTCGCGCTCCCCTTCGTGGAAGAGGATCGAGAACTCCTTCTCGCCGATGAGCTTCGCGAGGCCATCGGTCGCTGCGACGTTGCCGGCCGTCAGCGAGGCGAGCGAGGTCGCATCCACGCCTTTCATGTCGCCGTGCGTGGCAATCTGCTGGCCGTTTTTGTCGACCAGAAAGACAATCTTTGAATTGGAGTCGACCTGCAGACGCTGGAGCGTGTCCTTGATCTGCTGGTACTCCTCCTCGTACATCACGAGATCAGGAGTCGCCATTTATTCACACCATCAGTACCCGGAAGGGACGCTCATGTATAGCATGAAAATGGGGTGGTCTCGCCATGGGAAAGAGGGAGGCAGCGGCTGCGGGCGGGCCGTTCACCCCTTCCGCGCGGGCAGAATGCAGAATGCATTCTGCATTTTCTGTTTCAGATCTCGCGTCGCCCTTCCAGCGCCTTCGACATCGTCACCTGATCGGCGTACTCGAGATCGCCGCCGACCGGCAGGCCGAACGCGAGACGGGTGATCCGGATGCCGAGGGGGTGAATCTGCTGCGCGATGTACGACGCAGTCGCTTCCCCCTCCACGTTCGGGTTCGTCGCCACGATGACCTCATGCACGCCGCCGGGCGACAAACGCTTCACCAGTCCGGCGACGTCGATGTCCTGCGGTCCGATGCCTTTGAGCGGTGAGAGCGCGCCGAGGAGCACGTGATACATGCCTTTGAAATCGCGCGTCTGCTCGATCGTCGGAATGTTGAATGCTTCCTCGACGACGCAGATCACGGACGGATCGCGGCGCGGGTCCGAACAAATCGCACACGGGTCTACATCCGTCATGTTGTTGCACGTGGTGCAGCGGATGATCCGCTCCTTGACCTCCAGGATCGCGTGCGCAAGCGCCTCTGCCTCTCCCATCGTGCGCTTGAGAATGTAGTAGGCGAGGCGTGACGCCGACTTCGCGCCGATTCCCGGGAGCTTGGAGAGCTCGTTGATCAGGTTCGCGAGCGGCGGTGCGGTCAGAACATGTCCTTCATGCCTGGCGGCATCATCGAGCCGAGCTGTCCCTGCATCTCTTCATCGACCTTACGCGCCGCCTCGTTGATCGCTGCCTTCACGAGGTCCTGCAGCATCTCGATGTCGTTCGGATCGACCGCTTCCTTGTCGATCGTGATGGAGAGCAGCTCCTTGTTGCCCGACATCTCTGCTTTGACCATGCCGCCGCCGGCGGTGCCTTCGACCTTGATCGTCGAAACTCGCTGCTGCATCTGGTCCTGCATCTGCTGCGCCTGCTTCATCAGTTGTTTGATGTTCATGAGTGGTCCCTTTCAGCGTTTGCGCGGCTCGACGACTTCGCCGCCTAGGTGTTTCGCGAAGGCCTTCACGACAGGATCGTCAAGGAGCGTGGATTGTTTCTCGTCAGCCCGCCGCGATCCCTGCGGTTTCTGACCCGCGGTCTCGATGATGATCTGCGAGGGCGCGCCGTAGACATCCGCCGCGATCTCCTGAAGTGTCTGCTTCGCGTCAATGAGCGGTTGTGCGAAATGCTCGTCGTCGAAGAGTAGAACGACGCGGCTCCCGTCTTTGCGAATGCTCTTCGCGCCCGATAGGTATCCCGCGAGGAGCGGCCGTGTCTTCTGCAGACGGTCGACGAAGTCCTGGATGTCGAGGGTCGAGGGTCGAGGGTCGAGGGTCGGGGGGACTTCCGGGGTTGAGGGTCGAGAGTCGAGGGTCGAGGGAGGGGCTGAGGACCGTTGAGTGATCGGCGCTTCCCGCTTCTGTGTGGCGCCGCCGCCCCCGGCGGCGCTCTGTTTCGGGGCAGCGGGGCGGGGCGCAGGGCTCGTTGCACTCGCCGTCGGGGATCCCGCCAGCAGTTGTTCAACGTCGCGCAGGCGCGGGAACGTCGTTGCTTTGAGCAGTGCAATCTCGACCGCGAGCCGCTGATGCTCCGCGCGGTTGACCGTCTCGTCGTCGCGTAGAAGAAGATTCGCGATCCGCAGCAGCTCCGTATACGTGAACCTGCCGCTGACCGAGCGGATCGTCGCGAGATCCTCCGGAGTCACCGCGAGCGCCGCCTCGTTCGCGCCGCCTGCGAGCAGCAGCAGGTTGCGCACGAAGTTCAGCAGGTCGCGGTAAAGCATCTTGAAATCGCGGCCCGTTTCGGCTGCCTCTTCGACAGCCTGGAGAATGCCAGCGTGGTCGCCATCGGCCATGAGGCCGATGACGCGCGCGAAGAAGGTCGTGTCGGAAAGGCCGAGGACGGTCGAGACTTCGATCGCGCCGATCTTCCGCCCGCCGAAGGCGATGATCTGGTCGAGGAGCGAGAGCGCATCGCGCACGCTCCCTTCGCCGCGCCGCGCGATGATCTCGAGCGCAGCACGGTCCGCCGTGATCCCTTCGGACTTTGCGATCTTCTCGAGCTGTCCGATCAGCTCATCCAGAGTGATCTTGCGCAGCGCGAACTTCTGCACGCGCGAGAGAATCGTCGATGGAACCTTCTGCACCTCGGTGGTCGCGAACATGAAGACGACGTGCGGCGGCGGCTCCTCGAGGATCTTCAGCAGCGCGTTCCACGCGCCGGTCGAGAGCATGTGTGCCTCGTCGATGATGAAGATGCGATAGCGGTCGCGCGCCGGCTGAAATTGCGTGGCCTCGCGCAGTTCGCGGATGTTGTCGACGCCGGTATACGTCGCGGCGTCGATCTCCCGCACATCCATGTCGATCCCCTCGGTGATCTCCGTGCACATCGTGCAGACGTTGCACGGCTCGGTCGTGGGGCCTTTGATGCAGTTGAGCGCCTTCGCGACGATGCGCGCGGAGGTCGTCTTCCCGACACCGCGGACGCCGGAAAAGAGGAACGCGTGATGGATCCGGTCCTGCTCGATCGCGTTCTGCAGAGTACGGACAGCGGTCTCCTGACCGATGATGTCGCGGAACGACTGCGGGCGGTATTTGCGGGCGAGGGCCTGGTAGGACATGGCGCGGGGGGAAGTCTAAACGAGAAGAACCCGCTCGGAAGAGCCCAGGTTTACTGCGGCACACAGGTGAAGCACCTTATCGCTGCTTCCTTCCGGACCTGACGAGGTTCGGTGCGCCTGCTGCACAGGACCCGAGCTCACCCCAGCGGGCTCGTTTGATTCATGAGAGATGGCGGAGAGAGTGGGATTCGAACCCACGGTACGCTTTTAACGTACACACGCTTTCCAAGCGTGCGCCTTAAGCCACTCGGCCATCTCTCCAGTTCAAAGAATCAGAAATAGAACGTTTTCAACATTCAACATTTAACATTCAACATTAAGGTTCTGAACGACAGAGAACGGGAATGCTGAATGTTTAATGTTGAATGTTAAATGTTGAATCAAACCGTGATGCTTTAATGCGAGTGCGTATGGCGGAGAGGGGGGGATTCGAACCCCCGATACCCGTGAAGGTATAACGGTTTTCGAGACCGCCGCGTTCAACCACTCTGCCACCTCTCCGTGTCGCTACGCATTCGCAGTTTTCTGAAGAACTCCTGCAGAAGGAGCCGTGACCGCTCCTCTTCGTATCCGCTCGTGACCGCGACGCGGTGATTGAGCCGCGGATCCTGAACGAGATTGCCGAGCGAGCCGCAAAAGCCGGCCTTCGGATCGAAGGCGGCGAAGACTAGATGCTCGACGCGGGCGTTCACGAGCGCGCCGGCGCACATCGCGCACGGCTCGAGGGTTACGACCATCGTCGTTCCTTCGAGGCGCCAGCCGCCGATCGCCAGCGAGGCTTCGCGGATCGCGTAAAGCTCGGCGTGTCCCAGCGGATCACCCGACTCGCGACGATTCCGTCCGCGGCCGATGATCGTGCCGTTGCGGTCAGCGATGACCGCGCCGACCGGGATCTCTCCCTCGGCTGCTGCTTCTTCTGCAAGCGCAAAGGCGTGTTGCATCCAGTGCGCGAGAGTCATCTGTCAAAGAGTACAACGGCGGGCCGTGATGCCCGCCGCGTTGAAAGGAATTGAAGATTTGGTGCACCCACCAAGACTCGAACTTGGAACCTTCTGATCCGTAGTCAGATGCTCTATCCAATTAAGCTATGGGTGCGAGCACAGCGCTGGAACGCCCGCCTCTCGGGCTGAATTCCGGCAGCGGCGGGCATTCTAATCAGCCCGGCGAGCAAAGGGCAAGGGCATGCTCTGGTGGCGGGCATACCACTTGCGGTAAACTTCCTGTCCTCAAGAACGCAATACAGTTCACGGCCTCCACGGTTGGCTACTGCCTGCCGACCCTTCCCCAGCCTACCGTGGAGGCGTGATTTTCATGGACCGCAGCGATCCGAAAGCGCGTTATTACGCGCGCACCATGCACACGCCCGACGATCCCGCACGGGCCGAAACCCGCGCCGCCCTCCGAGAGCTTTCCCGCACCCTCATCCCTCTGCACCGCAGCCTCATCGAAGCAGCGAAGAGCGACTACGCGTTCGCCAACGCGCCGGTCGAAAGCCCCGGCCAGCTGCTGCAGCTCCTGCAGGCCGATCCTTTCTTCGACTGGCTGCGTCCGATCACGAGTCTGATCGTCGACATCGACGAGATGACGCGGACCGACTTCGACGATGCAGCCGCGCGCGAGATCGCGGCACGCGCCCGTCGCTTTTTTGGCAGCGAGCCGGACGAAAGTTTCGCGTCACGCTACATCCCTGTCCTGCAGCGCGACGTCGATGTCGCAGTCGGACATTCCGCGGTACGGCGGATCCTCGCGAAACTACCCAACTGATGCAACGAATTGATGGGTGGTGTCCCCGGCGCGGCTCGAACGCGCGACCCACAGCTTAGAAGGCTGTTGCTCTGTCCAGCTGAGCTACGGGGACGGGAGGAGACTGAAGGAGAGTTGGTCGGGGCGAGAGGATTCGAACCTCCGACCCCCTGGTCCCAAACCAGGTGCGCTACCAGACTGCGCTACACCCCGACGCGGCTCCACCAACAGGGCACCACTGTAAGCCATTCCGAGCCTGCAGTGCGCCATCCCGAGGCCGCTTGACGGAGGATCTCGGCGGGAAGTTCAGTCAACCTCGCCCAGATTCCTCGCTTCGCTCGGAGGCTGTGAAGAAATCCGGCCTCTGTGTGGCGCCGTCGCCCCGCGGCGGCGCTCTGCGGCCTTCGAGAAAATCGATCGCCAATGACG
>JAENWF010000189.1 GCA_016650215.1 Thermoanaerobaculia bacterium | reverse complement strand
GCTCATGGCAGCATTCGTACGCGACGTGGCGCCGGCTTCAGCCGGCGGTCTTTCGTCCCCTGCGCTCGAGTTCTGCCGCATCCGGCATGCCTGGTATTCAGCATTCGCGAGCGATGTGGCGCCGGCTCTCAAGCCGGCGGCCTTCCGTCCCCTGTTGCCCCTGATCGCAGGATAGGTTCGTTAGAAGCCGCGAAGACGGCGCTCGGGATGACATGCCGATCACCCGTAACGCGTCACCCGTCACTCGGTAATCAATTCCAGTCCGTGTGCACGAACGGAGTGTCTGCGCCTTTGTCGTTGCGCTGATACGTGTGCGCGCCAAAGTAGTCGCGTTGCGCCTGTGTGAGATTCTGAGGCAGATCAGCGGTCCGGTACGAGTCGAAGTAGGCAAGGCTCGCCGACATGGAGGGGGTCGCGATGCCGCTGGACGCAGCAAATGTGATGGCTCTGCGCCACGAAGCCTGCGAGTCAGTCAGCATCTTGCGGAACTCATCGGCGAGCAGCAGGTTCGCAAGATCGCGCTGCTTCTCGTAAGCGCGCATGATCGAGTCGAGGAAGCGCGCGCGGATGATGCAGCCGCCCTTCCAGATTCTCGCCATCTCGCGCATGTCGATGTTCCACTTCCATTCCGTCGAGCCGGCCTGAATGAGCGCCATCCCCTGCGCATACGAGCAGATCTTCGACGCGTACAGACCGTCGTGGATGTCCTTGATGAACTGCTTCTTGTCGGGACGGGACGCCGCGGCGGCGGGACCGGTGAGCATCTTCGCTGCGCGCACGCGCTCGTCCTTCATGCTCGACAGCACGCGTGCATCGATGGACGCAGCAATCGTCGGAACCGACACGCCGAGGTCGAGCGCGATCTGGGCCGTCCACTTGCCCGTCCCCTTCTGGCCGGCTTTGTCGAGCACTTTGTTGACGAGTGGCGCGCCGCTTTCCTTGTCGCTGACGCGGAAAATCTTCCCGGTGATTTCAATCAGGAACGACTCGAGGCTGCCGCGGTTCCATTCGTCGAACACGTCCGCAAGCTCGTTCGCCTCCATCCCGAGTCCACGGCGCATCAGGTCATACGCCTCGGCGATGAGCTGCATGTCGCCGTACTCGATCCCGTTATGTACCATCTTGACGAAGTGCCCCGCCCCGTCGGGACCGACATGCGTGACGCATGGACCCGAATCGCTCTTGGCCGAGATGGCCTCGAACGCCGGCTTGATCGCTTCCCAGGAATGCTTCGTGCCGCCCGGCATGAGCGACGGGCCGTAGCGCGCGCCATCTTCACCGCCTGAGACGCCGGAACCGACGAAGTGAATCTTCTTCGGCTCGAGAAGTTTTGTCCGCTGCTGCGTGTCCTTGAACCACGAGTTGCCGCCGTCGATGATGATGTCGCCGTCTTCGAGCAGCGGGATCAGCTTCTCGATCGTCTGATCGACCGGCGCACCCGCCTTGATCATCATCATGATGCGGCGCGGACGCTCGAGCGCACCGACGAAGTCCTCGAGCGATTTCGTCCCGGTGATCTTTTTTCCCTTGTTCGCCGCCACGAAACGGTCGACCACGGAGGGCTCGCGGTTCCACACCGCAATCGGAAACCCGTGGTCTTCGATGTTGAGCGCCAGGTTCTCGCCCATGACGGCAAGACCGATGACTCCGAACTGTGCTTTTCCGCTCATCGCTGCACCTTCGCCACTGCGTTTTTCACCGTGTTCTTCAATGTCTCGAGGCCTTTATCGACGTCGGTTCCGAGATCGATGCTGATGGCGCGCCGGTTGCGGCTGACCAGCGATTGAAGATCGCCGATTGCCTGCGCACGCGCGAGCACTCCAAAGCCGAACTTCTCGTTCGGGATCGCCAGCTCTTCGGTCGGGCCGCCGGTGAGCTGCATGAACACGCCGTTAGCCCCGCCGCCTTTGTGAAGCTGTCCGGTCGAATGGAGGAATCGCGGGCCGTAGCCGGTCGTCGTCGCGACGCCGAGCTCGCCTGCGATCGTCGCGCGGATCTCGTCGATCAGCTTGTCGCGCGAATGCGAGTCAGCGAAGTACTCGGTGAGCGCGACGTAGTCGCCCGTCTTCACCGATGCGAGCAGCGAGCCGACCGCCGCATCGGCCGGGCTGACGCGTGTCCCGCTCGTTCCCATCGAGCCGTTCGCGGTGAATTCCTGGAGCAGTTGCGTGGTGTTGTCCTTCGACTCCTGAACGTTCGGCTGATCGAATGCATTGATTCCGAGGATTGCGCCCGCGACAGCCGTCGCGAACTCCCAGACGAAGAAGGTCTCGCCGAGGTCGAGCGCTTCACCGAGAATCATCTCGATGACGGGATGCCCCGCGGCCGTGAGCTCGCGCAGCCGAATGGTCTCGTCGGACTTGCGCAGCCGCACCATCACAAACACGCGGTCCTTCCCGTAATCGGCGGGATCGAGCGCCGGCTCGCCGGCGATTGGAAGGATACCCTTCCCTTCCTTCCCGGTGCTCTCCGCCACGAGCTGCTCGATCCAGAGACCGAGCGTGTCGAGCGGTGCAGGGGTAATCAGCGTCAGCTTGTCGCGTCCCGCGAGTGCGAGCGCGCCAAGAGCTGCGCCGAGCATAGCGGCGGGATTCTTCTTCAGCGATGGAAGCGTCGAGACGTGCGTCGCATGAAGCGCGCGGTCGATGAGCGATTCGACATCGACGCCCGAGATTGCGGCCGGCACGAGGCCGAACTTCGAGAGCGCCGAGTAGCGCCCGCCGATGTCGGCCGGATTGATGAAGATCTTGCGGAAACGGTCCTGCGCCGCATCGCGGCCGAGCTGCGTGTCCGGATCGGTAACAGCGACGAAGTTCTCGCCCGCGCGATCGCCTTTGATCGACTTCACACGGTCATAGAAGTAGCGATGAAACATTCGCGGCTCGGTCGTCGCCCCCGACTTCGACGCGACGACGAACAGCGTCCGTCCGAGATCCAGGCGCGCCTCGAGATTCCGCACCGCTTCCGGCACAGTCGAGTCGAGCACCGAGAGCTCCGGATAGCCGGGGCGTGTACCGAACACGCGCCGTACCACTTCCGAGCAGAGGCTCGACCCGCCCATACCGAGGACTACGACATCCTTGAACCCACTCTTTACGCTTTCGGCGAAATCGCGCATCTCGGCGATGCCCTTGTGCATCTCCTCGACGACGTTCAGCCATCCGAGCGCGTTCGCGATGATTTTCTTGTGAGCCTCATCGCTCTTCCAGACGGTCGCGTCCTTCTTCCAGATCCGCTCGACGAACTTCTCTTTGTCCGCGCGCTGAACCGCGGCGTCGACCGCCGCGACCGAGTCTCCGAGATGAAACGCGATGCGGTCATTGAGGCCGCGCGTCGCGATGTCGCGCCGCGCCTCGATCACGCCCATCAGCGAGACGAACGACTGGTCGAACGATTTAACCCCTTCGGCGGTGAGCTGCTCGGTGATCTTCGGAAGGCTGAAACCTGCCTTCTCGAATCGCGAGAGAACGTCGCGAGCATCGGCAACGTTCTCCTCCAGCGTCATCTTCACCTTGCCGTGCTCGCGGAACGCGTCATAGGTCGCGGGCGGAACGGTATTGACCGTCTCGGGCCCGATCAGCGACTCGACGTAGAGCACGTCGCTGTACTTCGGGTCCTTGGTGCCGGTCGAGGCCCAGAGCGGCCGCTGCGCGCGCGCGCCCTTGTCGCGCAGCTTCTTGAAACGCGGGCTGTTGAACGTCTCCTTGAAGAGCTGATAGGCGAGCTTCGCGTTCGCGATGGCAACCTTGCCGCGGATCGACTCGAGGTTCTTCTTCTCCTTCTCGTCTTTGGCGGAAGCGAGGCGGGCGTCGATCTGCTTGTCAGCCATCGCGTCGATGCGGCTCACGAAGAAGCTCGCGACCGAGGAGATGTCGCCGATCGGCTCGTTCTTCGCGGCGCGGCGCTCGAGGCCCCGGACATACGCCTCCATCACTTTCGCGTAAACGTCGTTCGAGAAAATGAGCGTGATGTTGACGTTGATGCCGTTCGCGATTGTCTCCTCGATCGCCGGGATTCCCTCCGGCGTCGCTGGAATCTTGATCAACACGTTCGGCCGCCCGAGGCGTTTGAATAGCCGCTGTGCCTCAGCGATGGTTCCCTTCGTGTCGCGCGCGAGCAGAGGGCTGACTTCGATGCTCACGAAGCCGTCGGAACCCTTCGTCTTGTCGTACACGGGTCGGAAGATGTCGGCGGCGTTGCCGATGTCCTGAATCACAAGCTCGTCGTAAATCTCATCGCGCGAGCGATTCTGTGAGGCGAGTTGCCGAAGCTGCGAGTCGTAATCTTCGCTGCCGGCAATCGCTTTCTCGAAGATCGTCGGGTTCGACGTGAGGCCACGAAGGTCGTCGCCGTCGATCATCTTCTGCAGCTTGCCTGTCGAAACGAGCTTGCGCTCCATTTGGTCGAACCAGATGCTCTGGCCGGTTTTCGCCAGCTCGGAGAGGGGGTTGCTCATTGCGGCCTCCGTATGGGGGGTTTTTAGGAAGCGCTAGCATACCGCTACTGCTCGACGGCGGCGCGCTGAATGGCGCGGGCGGCGATTCGCGCGATGTAAAGACTCACGGCAATCGCGCCAACTGCGGTGACGATCAGAACGAGCCGGTTCGCCTTTCCGGTGAGCGCCGCTGCTCCTGCCGCCCCTGCCCAGGTGAATGCCATGGCGCCGGGAATGATGCCGAGGAACGTCGTCCATGCGTATGTCGCGAGGGGGACGCCTGTGACGCTGAGAGCGTAGTTCGTCCAGGTGAACGGCGGGAACCCCGACACGCGCATCAGCAGCATGATCCTGGTTCCCTCTGCCGCGATCGCGCGATCGATCGCAGCGAGCTTCGGGCTCGATGCGGTCATCCTCGCAACGCGCTTGCGGAAAACTGTGCGGCCCAGAAGAAATGCGAGGCAGGCACCGAGAGTCGCTCCGGCAATCACAACGATCGTGCCGGCGGCAAAGCCGAAGATCGCTCCCGCCCCGACGGTGAGAGCCGAGGCGGGGATGAGTGCGACACACGCGACTGCGTACACGAGTGCGTAGATGACATAGCCGAGCGGTCCCGCCCCGCGCACCCACGTCTTGAACATCTCGAAGTACCCGGCAAGAGGAAGAAAACGCGCCGCAAGGACGAATGCCACGAGAACGGCGATGACTGCAACGATTCGCAGCAAGTTGCGCACGATGGAGAGGATTGTAACGGCGGCGAAGCGTTCTCGAGGTACTCGCCTGCTTCACATTTTCAGATCACCAAAGCGCGGCTACCGGAACGGCATCGTGATCAGCTTCTTCACCGACTTGATTGCGACGATGAATGCGGCCACGCCGCCGAGGAGGACGCCGAGGAAGAGTCCAGCGAAACCGCCGATCAGTTTTCCGGCCAGACCACTTCGCGACTTCGCGGCAACTGGCACCGGCGCAGCCACCAGCCTTTTCAGACGATCCTCCACGCGAACCGCTTTCACCTTCGCCTTCAACGGGTCACCTTTCATGCTGCCGTGCGAGCGCGCGTAGACCTGCGTGAACTCGGCGCCGAAGAAGAGGATCTGCGCAGACCAGTAGACCCAGACCAGAAGGATCACAAGCGATCCGGCGGCACCGTAGCTCGAGCCGACCGCCGCTTTTCCGAGATAGAGGCCGAGACCGAACTTGCCGAGAACGAATAGGAAGGAGGTGAATGCCGCGCCGAACCAGACGTCGCGCCATTCGATGTCGATTTCGGGAAGGAAGCGGAAGATCGCGCCGAACAGCACGGTGACCAGCCCGAACGAGACCACGAGTTGAACGATCTGCATCACCGCTTCGCCGCCGGGCACGATTCCTTCGGTGGAACGTCCCATCGCGGAGATCATCGTGTCGAAGACGAGCGTGACCAGAAGCAGGAATCCGATGCCGAAAACCATCGCCATCGAGAGAAAGCGCTCACGGATGAATCCCATCACGCCTGCGCTTTTCTTACCCTCGACGTTCCAGATCGTGTTGAGCGCGTCCTTGAGCTGGCCGAACACCCCCGCCGCGCCGAAGAGCAGGGTGATGACACCTATGATGGTCGCGATCACGCCGGTCGTCGGTTTCGCCGCTCCCGCAACCATCTTCTGCAGCGCCTCCGCCATCTGCGGTCCGAATACTTTGCCGAGCTCGTCGCCGATCCCTCCCTGCGCAGCCTCCTTCCCGAAGAAGATCCCCGCCATCGAGATTGCAATCAGCAGCAGCGGTCCGATCGAGAAAATCGTGTAGTACGCGAGCGCCGCCCCAAGCCGCGGCGCCTTGTCCTCACCGAACTCCTTGAATGTCTGCTTGAACAGGTCCAGCCAGCGCTTCATCAAGCTCGGCGGAGCAACGGACGTTCCAATGAGCAGGACTGAGGGATGAGGACTGAGTGGAGGCCCAGCGACGACTGATGATCTGGAACTGGTTTTACTCAGTCCTCAGTCCTCAGCCCTCAGTCCTTCTCTTTCATCCACGAGATGCATCGCTCGAGCGATCGGCGCATCTCGTGCGCGGGGAGTCGCGCGGGTCGTCCGTGTCCGGGAAGGACGAGCTCGAACGAGTAGTCGAGGAGGCGCTCCATCGAGCGGATCTGTTCGGTCCATGAGTACCAGCAGGCGTCGCGGAAAGCGTAAAGGTGGCCGCGCGACTCGCTCCACGCGAGATGATCGCCGGTGAAGAGGAAGCGGTTGCGGTAGAGGTAGACCGCATGACCGCGCGTGTGGCCCGGCGTCGGGATCATGAGGAGGTCGTCGCTCAGAGCGACCGGATCGTTGGCCGCCGGCTGAATTTCGATCGCAGCGGTCTGCGTTCGAATATCGCCGCGATGCATGACTCGCTCGCAGCCGAATCGCTCATGAAACTTCGCATGATCGGCCACGTCGTCCTGATGCGTGAGTAACATCTGGCGGGCGCCGCCGCGGGCCGCGATGTTCCTGACGAGGGGACCGGAGAACCGCGGCGAGTCGATCAGGATGTTTCCGTCCGCCCGCTCGATGAAGTAGCTGATCGCGCCGAATGAACTCTCCGATGCGAACCCGCAGAGAAACACGTCGTCTTCGATCCGCTCCGGATACGCCGCGAGCGCGATCTTCATGTCGCTCTTCTCGACCGATCCGATCGATGCGGTCGGACATGTGAGCAGCGCCTTCTGCGCGCTCAGGAGCTCAGCGGGGTTCTCCGGTTGATGATGGACTGCGGACTGATCTCCCGAGTCGTGAAACACGCGAGGAGCGATCTGCCGGCAGGCGTCGCAGTCGATACAAGTCGAGTCGACGAAGAAGTTGCCGGAGACATTGTCAGGAAGCCGCAGAGCGGGATCGGCCATGACCGCCTCTCCAACGGCCTGGCTCTAAGCCCAATTCCGGCAGACTCTGGACGGTTTGGACGTGCGCTTCGCGTAGAGATCGACAGGTTCAGGATCGGTGAGAAGCCTTTTGTACCGGGTGAAGTTCACGAGCTGCCGATTATAGGAATGTTGCCGGCCGCGCTTTTGTCAGAGAATGACCGGAACGACAGGAATTCAATGTTCGACAACCTACAAGACAAGATGGATCGGGTCTTCAAGACCCTGCGCGGCGAAGCGAGTCTCAACGAGTGGCACATCGACAATGCGCTGAAAGAGATCCGCATCGCGCTCCTCGAAGCCGACGTTCACTTCAAGACCGTCAAGGACTTCACCGCACGGGTGCGCGAGAGGGCCGTCGGACTGGATGTCCTCACCGCTTTCTCCCCAGCGCAGCAGGTGACGAAGATTGTTCGGGACGAGTTGCAGGCACTCCTCGGGGGCAATGAAGTCGGCCTCGCGCTCGTCGGAAGCCCCGCCGTCGTGATGATGGCGGGCCTGCAGGGATCGGGAAAGACGACGACCTCGGGAAAACTCGCGCTGCACCTGAAAAACCGCGGACGCAGGCCGTTTCTAGTCCCCTGCGACGTCTATCGCCCCGCCGCGATCGATCAGCTCCGCATCGTCGCGAACAACGTGAAGGTCCCCTTCTACGAGATCGGCGATCTACGCGACCCGATTCAGATCGCGCGCAACGCGCTGCAGGAGGCGCGTACGCTCCTGCACGACACCGTGATCCTCGATACCGCGGGACGGCTGCACGTCGACGAAGAGCTGATGCAGGAGCTCACGACGATCAAGAACGACACCCGTCCGAGCGAGATTCTTTTCGTTGCCGATGCGATGACCGGCCAGGACGCGGTGAAGTCGGCGCGCGAGTTCGACGAGCGCCTCGGCATCACAGGGATCGTCCTGACGAAGCTCGACGGCGACGCCCGCGGCGGCGCGGCACTCTCGATCAAATCCGTCGTCAATCGTCCGATCAAGCTCGTCGGCGTCGGCGAAAAGTACACCGATCTCGACGTCTTCCATCCCGACCGCATGGCCTCGCGAATCCTGGGCATGGGCGACGTCCTGTCCCTCATCGAGAAGGTCGAGGCAGACGTCGATCGGAAGGAAGCCGAGCGCCTCGCGCAACGAGTCTCAAAAGACAAATTCACCCTCGAGGATCTCCGCTCGCAACTTCAGCAGGTCAAGAAGATGGGGCCGATGTCGCAGATCGTGAACATGCTCCCCGGAGTCGCGGGGAAGGTGAAGGATGAGGACATCGACGAGAACGCCATCGTCCGGATGCAGGCAATCCTCGACTCGATGACGAAGAAAGAGCGCGAGTACCCGCAGATCCTCAACGGCCACCGGAAGAAACGAATCGCGAAAGGCTCCGGCACCAGCGTCCAGGAGATCAACCGCCTTCTCAAGCAGTACCTCCAGATGAAAAAGATGATGAAGACTTTTTCGAAGGGTTTCGGCGCGAGAAAGTTCGGGAAGATGATGAAAGGGCTGCCCCCGGAGTTTCTGCAGTAAGGAGGGGGCAAAATGCAAAAGAGGCTATCTTCAGGAGCTATCCGGTTGTTGAAGAGGGACGAGAATTTTGAATGTTGAATGTTGAATGTTGAAGATCACCCACAAATCTAACCATTTAACATTCAACATTAAACATTCAACATTCCCGTCCCCCTTTTTGCATTTTGCATTTTGCATTTGCCTCCCCTCCCGCCGCCCCCCTCCCCCAGGAAATTCTTCTCCCCCCCTTGATGTTCGCCTGTCCGCTCGGTACCATAACCGGCCCCTTCGAAGGGAACCTAAGGAGTTTCAGAATGTTGAAGATCCGTTTGCGCCGTGGTGGCGCGACCCATTCGCCGTTCTATCGCATCGTCGTATCCGACTCGCTCAACACGCCGCGGGCCTCGATGGTCGAGCAGATCGGTCACTACGATCCGAAGAAGAACCCCGCGGACGTCAAGATCGACCGCACCCGTGTCGACTACTGGGTCAGCAAGGGCGCGCAGCTCTCGCCGACCGTGAAGTCGATCCTCAAGAAGGCGCCGTAAGCCGAGCCGCGGCGTGGAACGGGTTCCGGCCTGATTCCTCGCACCGCCCGGATCAACAATGAAAGAGCTCGTAGCGTTCATCGCCCGTAGCCTCGTCGACACGCCCGACGAGGTCGCGGTGCATTCGCTCGATCGCGATGACGCGACCGTGATCGAGCTCGAAGTCGCCGACGAGGATCTCGGCAAGGTCATCGGGCGCCAGGGGCGGACGGCCCGTGCAATCCGCACGCTTCTCACCGCCGCCGGACAGAAGTCGCGCCGACGCTACGTCCTCGACATTCTCGACTGAGGGCGGCGAGGTGGCCGGCCGCATCGCTGTTGGCATCATCCGCAAGCCTCACGGAATCCGCGGCGAGGCGAGCATCGAAGCCTGGACCTCCTCGCTCGACCGATTCTCCGAACTGAGCGCCGTCACACTCGTTTCACCCGATGATCGCGAGACGCGCTCCGCGACCATCGAGACCGCGCGCTCTCATGGCGGGCGCGCGCTGATCAAGTTCGCCGGCATCGAATCGCCCGAGGACCTTCGGGGTATTCAGAACTGGACCATCGAGATTCCCGAGAGCGAAGCCAGACAGCTCGATGAGGACGAGTACTACCTGCACGATCTCGAAGGGCTGACGCTCGTCGACAGTGACGGCCGCGAGCGGGGCGTCGTCAAGGAAGTGTACGAAGGGGGCGGGGGGCTGCTCCTCAGCGTCAAAGGTCCCCGAGGCCCGTTCGACGTGCCGTTCGCCAGCGAGATCTGCACGGCGGTCGATCTGGTGCAGAAGCGGATCACCGTGAATCTCCCCGCAGGGTTGGACGATCTCGACGATGTTGCGGATTGATTTCGTCACGATCTTCCCGCGGATGTTCGATCCCCTCCTCGCGGAAGGGGTGATCGCCCGCGGCATCAAACAGAACCTGCTCGAAGTCAAAGCATGGGACCTTCGCGACTACGCCAGCGACAGGCATCGCTCGACCGACGATGAGGCCTACGGCGGAGGACCGGGGATGGTCATGCTCGCCGAACCGGTGCTGCGGTGCGTGGAGAGCCTGAGGGTCGCGGGGCGAGGGTCTGCTTCACCGACCCTCGCCCCTCACATCATCCTCACCTCCCCGCAAGGCCGCGCGTTCACGCAGGACGTCGCGAAGGAGCTTTCCAGCCACGAGTGGCTCGTGTTTCTCTGCGGCCGATACGAGGGGTTCGATGAACGAATCCGGGAGACTCTGCAGCCCGACGAGATTTCGGTTGGCGACTTCGTCGTGTCGGGCGGAGAGCTGCCGGCGATGCTGATGGCGGATGCGGTCGGGCGGATGATCGAAGGGGTGGTGGGTAACAGCGGCTCGGTCGCAGAAGACTCGTTCTTCAACGGGCTGCTCGACTATCCGCATTACACGAGGCCGCTCGAGCTACGCGGCATGAGAGTACCCGACATACTGCTGTCGGGGCATCACGAAAACATTCGCAAATGGCGGAAAGAGCAGGCGTTGAGGCGGACGCGAGAATTGCGGCCGGATCTGCTCGAGAAAGCCGATCTGGACGACGAGGCGCAGGAGATTCTTCGCCGTCTCGAGAATGAAACGCCCTGACGTCTGGTTCTCGCCCCCCGCGATCAGTTAGAATGCGCAGCTTTCTCAAGAACCTTCAGGAGTTTGTGTCATGCAAGACATTATGAAAATGGTCGAGTCGCGAGAAACGCGGAGCGACCTCCCGAATTTCTCTCCCGGCGACACGATCAAGGTCCACGTGAAGGTCAAGGAAGGCGACAAAGAGCGCATCCAGGTCTTTCAGGGTGTTGTAATCTCACGCAAGGGCGGTGGCGCGCGCCAGATGTTCACGGTGCGCAAGGTCTCGGGCGGTGTCGGCGTCGAGAGAATGTTCCCGCTGTATTCACCGTCGATTGATCGAATCGAGGTCGAACGTCATGGCCGGGTCCGTCGTGCCAAGCTCTACTACCTCCGGGATCTCCGCGGTAAGGCTGCGCGCATCGAAGAGAAGCGCAAAGGCTAAACCGGACATCCACGACGCCGTCCTCGGCTCCCTCTTCGCGGAGTTGGCGCGCATCGCCGAAATGTCGGCGATCGAACGTCAGCTCCGCGATTCTGGCTTTCGGGCGGTCGCCGGGACGGACGAAGTCGGCCGCGGGTGCCTTGCGGGCCCGGTCGTAGCGGCCTGCGTGATCCTCGACTGCGACCCGTCGATCCTCGGCGTCAACGACTCCAAGCAGGTCGATGCGGACGACCGCGTCGACGCGCTGAATCTGATTCTCCGCTGCGCCCGCGCCGTCGCGATCGGCGTCGTCGAGTCGCGCACCATCGACTCGATCAACATCCTCCGCGCCAGCAAACTCGCGATGAGGCACGCCGTCGAGGATCTGTCCGTCCGTCCTGACGTCCTTCTTCTCGATGCGGTCACGATCGAATCGCTGGACATGCCGCAGGTCCCCCTGATCGGGGGAGACCGGCGCAGCATCTCGATTGCGGCCGCCTCCATCGTCGCCAAGGTCTATCGCGATCTGCTGATGGAGTCGTATCATGCTCGCTACCCTGTTTACGATTTCATCCATAACCGGGGATACGCAACAGAGTCTCATCAGGCTGCGCTGAAGGTGTACGGACCGAGTCCGATACACCGCATGTCATTCGAAGGGGTGGAAGAGCCGGCGATGCTGTTCGGCTCGAACGAGGAAGATGGCGGTTCAACGCGATAAGGTCATCGCCAGCGCAGAGAAGCTGGTCGCGAAGGGAAAGATCGAACCGGCGATCAAGGAATACGAGCGCCTGCTCGATGACAACCCGAACGACGTCAACACGCTGAATCGCATCGGCGACCTCTGGGTGCGCATAAACCGCACTGACGAAGCGGTGAAGACGTTCGGACGCATCGCGGACCACTACTCCAAGGATGGCTTTTTCCTCAAAGCGATTGCCATCTACAAGAAGATCAACAAGCTCGACCCCTCGAAGCTCGAGGTCTACGCGAAGCTCGCCGACCTTTACGCCAAGCAGGGACTCGCGATGGAAGCGAAGAGCCAGTACCAGGTCCTCGCCGACTACTACATCAAGCACGGCGATCCGGCGAACGCGCTCAACATCTACCGCAAGATCTCCGAGCTCGATCCGAACTCGATCAACGTTCACGTCAAGCTCGCCGATCTTCACTCGCAGGTCGGGCAGACCGCCGAGGCGCTGAAGGAGTACGACCGCGTCGGAAGGATGCTGCTCAAGCGCGGCATGCTCGAAGAGGCGGTTCAGGTCTTCAGGAAGGCGCTGAAGATCGATGGGAAGAACGTCGATCTCGTCGAGTCGCTCATCACGGCGCTTCTCGAAGCGAAGGACTACGCCAACGCGAAGACGATCGTGGAGCAGGCGCTCGAGACGAACCGCGATCATCCGCGGCTTCTAGCGATGTGGGCAAAGATCCTCATCGCGAAAGGTGACATCGCTTCGGCGCGCACCGCGCTCGAGAAGGGACTCGCGAAGGATCCGACCGAGCCGCTGATCCGCGAGACGCTCGCCGATCTCTACCTCAAGCAGAGTGATGCGAATCGCGCACTCGAAATGATCATTCCGCTCACCGAGCGCGCACTATCAAAAGGCGATCGCGGTGCGGCAGTCGAGATGCTCCAGCGCGTGCTGCGCGTTGATCAGGGCCACACGCCGACGCTCGAGCGTCTCGTCGCGCTCTACACGCGCCTCAACGAAGAGACCAACATCCTCTCGTCGATGAACAGCCTCGCGGAAGCGCACATCGCTTCCGGCGAGTACGAGAAATCCGCCGCGGTTCTCGACAAGCTCATTCTGCGCGAACCGCAGAACGCGCAGCATCGGACGAAGCTGCAGTTCGTCCGCTCGAACATGCCGGGTGGCGCGCCCGGCCCGACACCGATTCGCAGGAAGACGGGCGAGATTCCTATCCCCACGATGCCTCCGATGGAGATCGAGGAGCCGGAGCCGACCTTCGACATGAGCGGCTCCGAGTCAGGCGGCGGCATCACCCTCGAGCCCGCGGGCACGAAAGGACGCCTCGACCTCGATTTCTCCATGGATTCGCCGCACACACCGCAGCTCGTGCCTGCGGTCGAGCTCGCGGCGATGGAGCTCGACGCCGAAGGGGGCGATGATCTCGATTTCATCACCGAGCATCTGACCGAGGCAGAAGTGTTCGCGAAGTACGGACTGGCGGAGAAGGCGGCAGAGCACCTTCGCGCTGTGCTGGAGCGGGCGCCGAAGCATCCCGCAGCGCATGACCGCCTGTTTCGCATTCTGCTCGACGAGGGCGATGTCGAGGGCGCGCGCGCCGCGGCGACGCAGTACCTCGCGATCCTCGAGGAGAAGGGCGAGACGAGCGCAATCGACGCGGTCCACAGCGAGTTTCTCTCACACGGCCACTCGCTCACGACCACCAGACCTGCTGCAAAGAAGGCCGCCCCCAAAGGTGCCCCAATGCCGGCTTCGGTCGAAGAGCTCGAACCGGCGGTCGAGGAGATCGAGTTGCTCTCACTGTCGGCCGACCTCACCGAGGCCGACGATGAGATCAGTTTCGATCTCGATGCGCCGGCCGAAGTCGAGCCCGAGATCGCAGCCGAAGTCGAGGAGAGCGGAATCTCCATCGAGCTCGAGCCGGAAGTCGAGCTGACGGCCGAGCCGGAGGCAGAAGTCGTCTCGGAGTTCCAGCCGCAGTTCGCCCCGGAACTCACGAGCGCGCCGGCCGCCGATGAGCCGTTCTTCGGAGTCGAGGCCTTGCATGAGACGCCGATCGAGGAGCCCGCCGTTGAAGAGCCGGTGATCGAAGAGCCCTCGCCGGAGGAAGTCGGCGAGATCGACTTCTACATCGAGCAGGAGCTCTTCGATGAGGCTCGCGCCAGACTCGATTCACTGCTCGCGCGATTTCCAGACAATCTCGACCTGCAGTTCCGTGGCAAGCGAATCGACAATGCGATTAAGACTGCTGCCGCGCTCGCTGCCGCCCCTCCCCCCGCGCCAAAACCGCTACCCCCGCCAAAACTCGCACCCGCTCCGAAACCTGCGCCCACGCCGAAGGCAGCCCCGCCGCCTCCGCCGCCGAAAGCTGTCGAGCCCCCGCGCCCTGCAACGATCTCGCGCGATGAGATCGAGTCGGAGATTCTCTCCGCGATTCCGGATGACGATGACGTCGCGGACGTGATCCCGGCACCCGCCGCCGCTCCCGCGGCACTCGCCCCGGAGCCTCCCGTCTTCGCGGCAACGCCGGTGCAGGAGGAGAACCTCTTCGCGGACGAGAATGACTTCTTCGACCTCGCGGCAGAACTCGAATCGGAACTCGACGACAGCGACGATGTCATCTCACTCTCCGAAGAGGAACAGTCCCTGGAGGAGATCTTCAAGGAGTTCAAGAAGGGCGTCGAACAGCAGCTCGACAGCGAAGACTACGACACCCACTACAACCTCGGCATCGCCTACAAGGAGATGGGCCTCATCGACGAGGCAATCGGGGAGTTCCAGCTTGCGTCGAAGGATCCGAAACGAGCGGTCGAGTGCGCCTCGATGCTCGGTCTCTGTTTCCTCGAGAAGGGGATGCCCCAGCTCGCCATCAAGTGGTATCGCAAGGGGCTGGAGATGCCGGAGATCATCGAGGACGAGCACATCGGGCTGCTTTACGATCTCGGATCTGCGTACATCGAGGTCGGCGATACCGAGAACGCGCAGAAGGCCTTCATGGAGGTTTACTCGCTGAACTCGAACTACCGCGAGATCATCTCCAAAATGAAGCAGCTCGAAGACGCGCGCAAATAGCGCTGCGCCCTCGCTGTCCTTCCTTTATACTTTTTACAGTCGTATGAACCGTTTGATCGAATCGGCGTTGCGTTTCGTGAACCTGACCGCGTCCGGACTGCTTGCGGGCTCGCTAGGATTCGGCGATGCCGCACTCGTTCCCGGGTGGCAGGACGAGATCCCGCGCGAGAAGATGCAGCCGCTCGACGCTCTCCGAAGCTCGGCCTACTTCAACGCGATCGGCCCGCTCGCGCTCGGGACCGCGGTGACTCTCGCGGTAGCCTCGCGCGACAGCGGTCCGGTCAGGCGCATCCTCGACGCGGCGACCGCGATCGGACTCGCGGGAGTTCTCGCGGCGACCGTGATGGTGACGGTGCCGATCAACAAAGAACTCGAGGAGCAGCCGCCGAGCGACTACCCCGACGATCGCTCGCTATCGCTCTCGAAGAACTGGGAGCGGGCGCACGCCGTCCGCACCACGCTCGGCATTGGCGCGTTCATCTGCGCCGTAGCGTCGAACCTCTCCTCGCGCCGCTCGTAGTTCTGCGAAGAGGAGCGGGCAATCACTCTCGGTGGGCGAAGTGATCCCAGCCGCGCGGCTCGAGCGGTTTGCCAACTCCGTCCTGGAGAAGCACGACGCCACGCCGCTCGGTGATGCGGCCGATCGCGTAGACGGGACGCCCGAGCCGCGCGCTGAGATCGGACTCACGAAGGCTCGAGGTGAAGAGGAGCGCGTACTCTTCACCGCCGTGAAGCACTGCATCCTGTGCGCGGATACCGAGCGCGCCGCCGGAGGCGATGAGATCGGGGAACATCGGGATTCGTTCGCGCTCGATCTCGGCGCCGGCGTTGGATGCATCGCAGATGTGGTGCATGTCGGTCGAGAGGCCGTCGGAGATGTCGATGCATGACGTAACCTCGGCGATCGATGACAGCGCGACGCCGAGAGCGATCTCCGGCTCGGGGTCGGCGTGGCGGCGCATGGCGGAGCGCGCGAACTCTAGCGTTGCGTAGCCAGTCTGTGGCGGCGGCGGGCCGTCGATGGTCCAGCCGTTCTGCAGGAGATGCAGTCCGGCTGCGGAACCGCCGATGGGACGGCTGACATAGATCCTCTCGCCTGGGCGGGCGCCGCTGCGGAGAAGAGGGCGCGCGGGTGTTTCGCCGATCGCAGTAATCGAAATGACCAGTTTGTCAGCGCGAGAGATGTCGCCGCCGACGATCTCGACGCCGTACGCGTTCGCCGCGTCGCGAAGCGCAAGGAGAAACGAATCGAACGCGCCGCGCGCCCACTCCGCGATACCGAATGCAGCGACCGCGTACACCGGCTTCGAACCCATCGCCGCGAGATCGGAGAGATTCACCGCGAGGCTCTTGCGCGCGATGAGCGGCAGCGGAATCGATCGCGTGAAGTCGACATCCTCGATCAGCATGTCGGTCGTGATCACCTGAGCGCCGACGATCGCAGCATCATCGCCGATGCGCGGCGAGAAGAGCTCGCGGATCCGCGCGATGAGCGCCGCCTCGCTCACTTCCCGCTCCGCCGTGGCGCGGGAGAGGTGACCGGAACGATTGCGGTCAGCGGCCGCGCGAGTGTCTCGCCGGGATAGACGACCGACTCGAGAAAGAGACCCGAGGGCGGCGCAGTCGGACGGAAGGGCTCCGCATTCGGCTCGAGCAGATCGACGAACTGCTCGACCTGCATGTTCCCTCGCCCGACCTCGACGAGTGCGGCGATGATCTTTCGCACCATCTTCCAGAGAAAGTGCGACGCGGTGATCCGCACGAGAATCAGATCGCCGTGTCGCGCGAGCTCGCATCCCTCGACGACGACGATGCGCGATTCGTCGGCTGCGATCCGCTTGTCGGAGAAGGCTGTGAAGTCGTGGCGCCCCGCAACTGCGGCCGCTGCGCGCGCCATCGCGTCGGCGTTCAGCGCGTCCTTGATCCACCAGACAAACGACTTTGCGAATGCCGAGCGCCGCGTCGAGATCTGATAGACGTACGAACGCGACACTGCATCGTGGCGAGCGTGAAACTTGTCACCGGCGCGCACGGTCTCGAGAATGTGTACGTCGTGCGGCAGGAGATCGTTGAGCTTGCGCGTGATCTGCAGCGTATCCGCCGGAGTGCGGATGCGGAGGTGAGCGACCTGACCCGATGCATGCACGCCCGCGTCGGTCCGTCCCGCGCCGCCGAGGTCCGCCTCGCCAAACACCTGCTTGGCGGCTTTGATCAGCACTCCCTGCACGGTCTTCTCCGTGTTCCCCTGCGCCTGCCAGCCGGAGAACCGCGTGCCCTCGTATTCGATCGTCAGTTTGTATGTCGGCATCGCCCGCGACTCTATTACGAAGTTGTGCGAGGAGGTGATCCGGTCAATCCCGAGCGAAGCGAAGGATTGACAGCGTTGACTCAGTTACACTCCCGGCGGCAATGCGGCCGAAGAGTCAACAGATGCTGGGCGATCTGTTCGTCGTCGTGTGGGACGATGGCCACGAGTCGTACTATCCGCTCGAGGGTCTTCGGCGCGCTTGTCCCTGCGCTGGATGCTCGGGCGAGCCCGATCTCTTCGGACGGATGGCGCGCGGGCCAACTCCGGTGTACCGGCGTGAGTCGTTCGAGTTGCGGAGCGTCGATCCGATCGGCAACTACGCGTTGCAGCCAAACTGGGGCGACGGCCACACGTACGGGATCTGGACCTTCGACCGCCTGCGCGAGTTGTGCTCGTGCGAGGAGTGCAGAACGACGAGGAAGGCCTGAGCTGCGCGCTTAGAGCTTCAAGCCCAAATCACCGTTCCATCCTTGCCTTCGAGGGCTTCGCGGAGATGCTCGACATCGGTGATGAGCACCTCCTTCCCGGTTGCGCGCACGAACTGCAGCGAGGCTTCCACTTTCGGTCCCATGGAGCCAGCCGGGAACTGCCCGGCCGCGAGGTGCTTTTCCGCTTCTGCGCTGGTCATCCGATCGAGTTGCTTCTGCGATGGCTTGCCGAAGTCGATCGAGATTTTCGCGACGCCAGTGAGCACGATGAAGAGATCCGCTTTCAGATCAGAGGCGAGTTTCGCCGATGCGAAATCCTTATCGATCACCGCTTCGATTCCGCGCCATGACCCGTCACGGCCGCGGACGACCGGAATCCCGCCGCCTCCCGCAGCGATCACGACCGCGGCGGTATCGAGCATGTGCTCGATCGTCTTCACGTTCAGAATGCGCAGCGGGCGGGGCGAAGGAACGACGTGTCGCCATCCGCGCCCTGAGTCTTCCCGCATCGTCCAACCGAGATCACGCTCGAGGGCTTCCGCGCGATAGCGGGTGAAGAAAGGGCCGATTGGTTTCGTTGGCCGCTTGAACGCGACATCGTTCGGATCGACTTCGACCTCTGTGAGGACCGTCGTGACGTCACCGCCAAGGCCGATGCTCTCGAGCCGGTTGCGAATCGCCTGCTGCAGCATGAATCCGATCGAGCCCTCGGTCTGCGCGACGCAGACGTCGAGTGACTGCGGCGGGATCTTCGTCGACGCCTCTTCGGCCTGGATGAGGATGTTGCCGACCTGTGGACCGTTGCCGTGCACAACGATCAGTTTGTACTCGCGGCGGACGATCTCCGCGAGCCAGCGCGCCGCCTGCTTCGCGCGGGCGATCTGCTCCTCCTGCGTGCCGCGATCTTCGGGACGAAGCAGCGCGTTGCCGCCGAAGGCGACGACTGCGAGCTTCCGCTTCTCCGTTTCGATGCGCGGAGCCTTCAAGCGTCAGAGGTCCTCGCGAAAGAGCGGCATCGTCATGCAGCGCGGCCCACCGCGCGCCCGGGAGAGCTCGTTTCCCTGGATCTGCAGCGCGTACTTTTTATCGGTCCACGTCTCGAGCTCCACGCGGCCGAGAAGAAGATCATCCTCGTAGACGATGTGATAGCCGTGCTTCGCGAGCTCCTCGGCAGTGCGGACGTTTCGCTCGTACAGCAGGATGACACCCGGCGCGAGCGCAAACGCGTTCGCGCCATCCGTCCACTGCTCCCTCTGCTGATCGACGGCGCGTTTGCCGCCGCAGTAAATCGGATCGAGATCGAATCCGAGTTTCTTGAGCGCCAGCAGCAGCGACTTCTGCTCCTTGAACGCGAGGTTCTTGCCATCGAGATCGATGCGCGTGACCTTCGCAGCCTGACTGCCGCCGGGAAGGATCACCGGAGGATAGATGAGACATTCGTTCGGACTGGTGAACGTGAACACTGTGTCGAGATGCATGAACGAGCGCTGGCGCGACATCTGGACGACGAGAATCGTCTTCACGCCCGAGCTTGATTCCTGAAGAGCGCGCGCGAGCTGCTTCACGCCCGCACGGTTGGTTCGCTCAGTCATGCCGACAAGGATCACCTCGCGGCTCGCGACGAGAACATCTCCCCCCTCGAGGCTCGGAGCTTTCGGAACCGGCCGCTCAGGCTGGCCGTCCATGAAGTCGATGATCTCCTGGCCGCGGAAGAGCTTGTGATGCTCGAATACGTACTTCGAGAGGAGCGACTCGCGCCGCCGCGCCTGCGTCGCCATCGAGGAGATCACGACGCTGTCGCCGATCACGATCTGCGGATCGCGCGTGAAGAATAGGTTCGGAACCGGAAGGAGATCGAACTCCGGAAGCTCCCCCATACCGTCCTTTTCGCTCGGGATGCCGGAGATGAGAACCTCGGCGAGCGCCGCCGGCTCCTGATCGGTAAGCCAGCGAACCAGTTTCTTCCCGAGCTTGTTGCGTCCTGCGAGATCGCTGACCACGCGGTTCTTGATCCGTTCGTCCGCGAAGATGTCCTCGAGCAGATCCTGGAACTCGATGACCTCCTCCGCGATGAAGCGGATGAGTTGCTGGAATCGGCGGTGCTCTTCGCGGGCCACCTGGCCGTAAAGGATGTCGTCGAAGAGAAGCTGGCCCATCATCGGCGGGACCATCAGATCGATCTCACGGCCGGGGAGATGGACGAGAACGCTCTTGAGCCGGCCAATTTCACTGGTTACATTAAGTCGCATGCGCTGGGAGATTCTATCGTTATAGGATCACGACTCATGGTCAGGAAGATGTTTCTGACGGCCGCGCTTCTCGCCGGCACGGCTGTCGCGGCTGCTCCGCCCAGAATCTCGTTCCAGCGGGTCCTGGCGGCTCCGCACAACCCCACGGGAGCGGAAGACATCGCGATCGTGTACGCCATCGGCGACAACGCGCGGATCGCAACATTTCTCGATGCGCTGCTCGACTACGGGAATCGCTCCGGGTCGCTCCGGATGTACGACGCCGTGGCAGCGAAGAGGAAGGTGCGCGCCGATCTGCATCTTCGAGTCAACGCGTTCGCCTGCAGGACGGGAGAGCAAGCCGGAGAAGGGAGCTACTACGATGCGGATGGCAAGCGGATCCGGCGCATGCAGTATTGGGCGACGGCCGAATGCAGCTCGAGGATCGAAGTACTCCGCCCTGAAACGGCCGTGCCGGTTTCATCGTTTCGGGTGATTGGCGAAGGGACTTCATCGCGCTCGGAGCGGGTGACCGATGAAGAGATCGGAGTCGCACTCGATGAGGCGGCGCGCCATGCGGCTCGCGCTGCGCTCGAGCAGATCGCCCCTCGCCACATCCGCGAGACAATCGCGCTCGATGAGACAGCGCCCGCATTCGCCGAGGGATTCGCGATGGTGGAAGCAGGCCGGCTGAGCCAGACACGGCGAATCTGGGAGCGGGCGCTTCGGAAAGATCCCGGCTCTGCATCACTTCGACACAATCTGGCGGCAGTCTGCGAGGCGCTGGACGATCTCACGTGCGCGTTGGAAAACTTCACCCACGCGCAGCGCCTCGATACCTCATCGCTCAACCACAAGATCGAGCTGGAGATGTTCCGCAGACGGAACGGCACGCACTAGTATTCGGAGCGCGGGCGAGGAATCCGGGAGGGCGACATCCGCGCCGCGATTCCTCGCTCTCGCCGCAGCCCGGAATGACGCGGAATCTTTCCTCGGCACCCCTGTTCTAAGTGTCTCCATAGGCGCTAGATAGCCGATGACTGCCATTCCTGTAGCCTCTGACGAGCTCACCCGCGAAGTTGCGCGGCGACGTACCTTCGCGATCATTTCGCATCCCGACGCCGGCAAGACCACTCTCACGGAGAAACTTCTTCTCTATGGCGGGGCGATCGAAGTGGCGGGAGCAGTCCGGACGCGCAAGGCGCAGCGTCATGCGACTTCGGACTGGATGGCGATGGAACAGAGCCGCGGCATCTCGATCACCTCGACGGTCCTGCAGTTCGAGTACGCCGGCTACTGCCTCAATCTGCTCGACACACCCGGCCACCAGGATTTCAGCGAAGACACCTATCGCACGCTCGCTGCGACCGACAGCGCCGTGATGGTTCTCGACAGCGCAAAGGGCATCGAGCCGCAGACCCGGAAGCTCTTCGAGGTCTGCCGCATGCGCCACATCCCGATCATCTGCTTCATCAACAAGCTCGATCATCCGGGACGCGACCCCTTCGATCTCGTAAGCGAGATCGAACATGAGCTCGAGGTCCACGCGGTTCCGATGAACTGGCCGATCGGCAGCGGCCCGCTGTTTCAGGGAGTGTTCGATTTACGCAACCAGCGCGTGCTTCGCTTCCAGCGAACTGCGCACGGACAATCGGTCGCGCCGGTAACCGTCAGCGGTCTCGACGATCCGCTCCTCGAGGATGCGATCGGGCCGACCGCGTGGAACGATCTCCGTGAAGCGGCGGAATTGCTCGAAGGCGCAGGCGCAGCATTTGACCGCGAGCAGTTCAACGCCGGGAAGCTCATACCGGTGTTCTTCGGCAGCGCGATCAACAACTTCGGCGTGGAGCCATTTCTGCAGGCGGTGCTCGAGCTTGCGCCGCCGCCAACGCCACGCCGCGCGCATGCAAATGGTGAGTCGTTCATCATCGATCCTTCGTCGCCGGCGTTCAGCGGTTTCGTCTTCAAGATCCAGGCGAACATGGACAAGCGGCATCGCGACCGCCTGGCGTTCATGCGAGTCTGCTCCGGCGTGTTCGAGAAGGACATGGCGGTCCATCACGGGCGTCTGGGACGCGAGGTGCGCATGACCCGCCCGCATCGGCTCTTCGCGCGCGATCGCGAGACAATCGAGAAGGCGTATCCGGGCGACGTCATCGGCTTCGTCAATCCCGGCCTCTTTCAGATCGGAGACGCTGTCTCGTCCGCCTCACCGATCGAGTTCGACCGCATCCCCCGCTTCGCGCCCGAACACTTCGCGACGCTGCGCGCGAAGCAGGTCACGCGGCAGAAGCAGTTCCAGAAGGGGCTCGAGCAGCTCGAGGAAGAGGGCGCGGTGCAGGTCTTGACGGTCCACGACGGTCTGCGCAGCGAACCCGTTCTCGCGGTCGTAGGCGAACTCCAGTTCGATGTCCTTCGCTCCCGTCTCGAGACCGAATACGACGTCGAAACGACGATTCAGGTCCTCCCTTACAAGCTTGCACGCTGGACCAACCGTACCCTCGATCAGGTCGCGCGGATGTCGCTGCCGACCAGGAGCAGGATCACGGTCGACAAATCCGGCGACGCCGTCGTGCTCTTCACCTCAGCGTGGGAGCTCGAGTATGCGGAGAAGGAAAATCCGGGTGTGGAGTTCAGCGCGAGCTCTGTTTCGTCATCGTCTCTTTCGTCATCCTGAGCGAAGCTTGCCTCTCATCCTGAGCGAAGCGAAGGATCTACTGATAGCGTTGGGATGCTCGAGCCACAGGCATCGCAAGCGCTATCAGTTTCGTCATCCTGAGCGAAGCGAAGGATCTACTGATAGCGCTGGGGATGCTCGAGCCACAGGCATCGCAAGCGCTATCAGTAGATCCTTCGCTTCGCTCAGGATGGTGTCTTATCAATCCTGCCGAGGAATTTCACGTACTCGATCGGCGAGATCTCGGACGGCTTGATCTCACTCCTCCCGCCCCAGAACACGTTCGTGTAGCTCACAGGAATGCCGACAGCCTCGAGATGCTCGTCGATCGCTTTCTTGTGTGCGAGGACGACATCTTTCTCGCTCCCGTGCGCGACGGCCATGACGTTGACGTTGCGGAACTCGGGACCTCCTTCGCGCCAGTAGCAGTGCGTGAGGATGTGGAAGCGGCCTGCCTGCTGTCCCGCTTCGATCTCGCGCCCCGGCGGCACGGCCCAGTGAAAGAGCGCGTTGAACCTGGTGACGCGCTCACCGCTCTGCAGCGGCTTCACATGCTCGAGAAACGTCGAGAAGCGTCCGATGACACCGCGACGATTGAGATCTTCGGCGACTGAATAGAACGTTTCGAGCAGCACGCCCGCTTCATCTGCCCGGCGCTTCCATAGCTCGCGCGACACTTCCTCCGGTTCGAGCTCGCGTTTGAGTGCGGTCAGCACGCGCCACTCGAGATCGTTCAGCTCGACCTTCTGCGTGTCTTTGACGACCGCGAGCTCGTCCGACTTGCTGCCAGGCTCCATCCCTTTGCGGCGGACGTGGCCGACGCCGAGGGCGAAGATGCGCTTCGCCGGCATCACGCGGAAGTGATCGGCCCCAACCGCGCGCGCCAGCATTTCGCAGTGCTTCTCCACCGAGTAGCCCTGCGGAACCTTGACGGTCGTCCAGAGCCGGTAGTTCGAGCCAGGTGTCGCAGCATCGGTCGAGCGGATGACTACGTGACCGGAGAAGGGATCGTCGCGAAACATGAACTCGAACGCCGCCTCGAGTCTGTCTGCCGGCAGCTGCCAGGCGACGAGCGCGCCTTCCGCGAGGTTTGTCGCCATCAGCGTCTGGCGAACGCGCCTCACCGTCCCCGCCCGGAGCATCGCCTGCACGCGCTCGATCACCGTCGCCACATCGACGCCCGACTGCGCCGCGATCTCGCCAAACGGATCGTGAACGAATCCCTGAATCCGATCCTCCGAGATCGAGAGGATCTTCGCGTTAACGGGGTCGGTGTGGGCCGAGGGAGTTGCAGTCGCGCTGGACATGGGGACGCGAATGTAGCGCAGGACCATGAGCTTGTCATCAGGGCGAGGACCATTCAACATTTAACATTCAATGTTGAATGTTGAAATCCTCCACCGCCCCGTTTGACATCTTCCGCCCCTCGGCCGTAACCTCCCCCTCACCTGGAGTGATTTGGGGGTTGCTTGCAACCAGGTTAAAAAAAGCTAAAGAGCCGGCAGTCGCACGCATTTGCCTTCGACTCGAGCCCCGCTTGCGGGGCTTTTTTGTTTTCCGGAGACGCTGAATGACCCAGCCTGACCGTACCGCCGAACTTCGCACGCTGCTCGAGCAGCGGATCCTCATCATCGATGGCGCGATGGGGACGATGATCCAGCGCTACCAGCTGGACGAGGCGGGATACCGGGGCGCGCGATTCGCGAATCACCCGCGCGATCTTCGTGGCAACAACGATCTGCTCAGCCTCACCCAGCCTTCGATCATCGAGGAGATCCACAGGCAATACCTCGAGGCCGGCGCCGACATCATCGAGACCAACACGTTCAACGCGCAGTCGATCTCGTTCGCCGACTACGAATTCGAGGAATTCGTCTACGAGGTCAACGTTGCCGCCGCGCGTCTCGCGCGCCGCGCAGCGGATGCCTACTCAACACCTGAGCGGCCGCGCTTCGTCGCCGGCGCGATCGGGCCGACGAACCGCACCGCATCGCTCTCCCCCGACGTCAACAACCCGGCGTTCCGCGCAGTCACGTTCGACCAACTCGTCGATGCGTACTACCAACAGGTGCGCGGACTCGTCGATGGCGGTGCTGACATCCTGTTGCCGGAAACTACGTTCGATACCCTCAACCTCAAGGCTGCGCTCTTCGCGATCGAGAAGTTCTTCGCTGACACGAAGCTTCGGCTGCCAGTCATGGCGTCAATCACGATCACCGACGCATCGGGCCGCACGCTATCCGGCCAGACAGTCGAGGCGTGCTGGAACTCGCTCTCGCACGCGCCGCTGCTCAGCATCGGCATCAACTGCGCCCTCGGCGCCGAGGAAATGCGCCCCTATGTCGAGGAGCTCGCCTCGATCGCGCCGGTCATGATCACCTGCTATCCCAACGCCGGTCTGCCAAACGCGCTCGGCGGATACGACGAGACGCCCGACTCGATGGCGGCGCTGCTGCGCGACTTCGCGGCGAACGGCTGGGTCAATGTGGTCGGCGGCTGCTGCGGCACGACGCCGGATCACATCCGCGCCATCTCTGAGATCGTCCGCGACCTTCCGCCACGCGTGCCGGTCGCGCCGGAGAAGCATCTGAGGCTCAGCGGACTCGAGCCGCTTACAGTCCTTCCCGAATCGAACCTGATCGTCGTCGGCGAGCGGACCAACGTCACCGGCTCGCCAAAGTTCGCTCAGCTCATCAAGGCGCATGATCTCGAGGGAGCGCTCAAGGTCGCGCGCCAGCAGATCGAAGGTGGGGCGAACATTCTCGACATCAACATGGACGAGGGCATGCTCGACTCCGAGAGCGTGATGACCGAGTTCCTCAACCTGATCGCCGCGGAGCCCGACATCTCCCGGGTCCCGATCATGATCGACAGCTCGAAGTGGTCGGTGCTCGAGGCTGGCCTCAAGTGCACTCAAGGAAAGTCGGTTGTGAATTCGATCAGCCTCAAGGAAGGGGAGGACGTCTTCCGCGAGCACGCGCGCCTCGTGAAGCGCTACGGGGCGGCGGTCGTCGTCATGGCGTTCGACGAGCAGGGGCAGGCGGACTCGGTGGAGCGCAAACTCGCGATCTGCTCGCGTGCGTATCGCATTCTGACCGAGGAGGTCGGATTCGATCCGACCGACATCATCTTCGATCCGAACGTGCTCACGGTCGCGACCGGGATCGAGGAGCACAACCCGTACGGCGTCGCGTTCATCGAGGCGGTTCGCCGGCTCAGCGAGACGCTTCCGCTCACGAGCTCCTCAGGCGGCATCAGCAACGTCTCGTTCTCGTTCCGCGGCAACAAGCAGGTGCGTGAGGCAATGCACGCCGCGTTTCTCTACCACGCGATCGCAGCGGGACTGACGATGGCCATCGTCAACGCGGGACAGCTTTCCATCTACGAGGAGATTCCGAAGGATCTGCTCGAGCTCGTCGAGGATGTGCTGCTCAACCGCCGAGATGATGCGACTGAACGGCTGCTCGCATTTGCCGACCAGGTGAAATCAGATACGACGACCGCAGTACGCGCCGCAGAACAATGGCGAAGCGGCACGGTTGAAGAGCGCCTCTCGCACGCTCTCGTCGCGGGCATCATCGATCACCTCGACCACGATCTGGGGGAGGCGCGCCAGCAGTACGCTACCGCGCTCGAGATCATCGAAGGGCCGCTGATGGACGGGATGAACATCGTCGGCAACCTGTTCGGTGCTGGGAAGATGTTCCTCCCGCAGGTCGTCAAGAGCGCGCGCGTCATGAAAAAGGCGGTCGCGTACCTGCTGCCGTTCATGGAAGCGGAGAAGGCGAAAGCCGGCGATCATCGCGCGCGCGGCAAGGTGCTGCTCGCGACCGTGAAGGGCGACGTGCACGACATCGGCAAGAACATCGTCGGGGTCGTCCTCGGCTGCAACAACTACGACGTTGTTGACCTTGGCGTGATGGTGCCGGCCGACAAAATTCTCGAACGCGCCCGCGAGGAGAAGGCCGACATCATCGGACTCTCGGGGCTCATCACACCGTCGCTCGACGAAATGGTGCACGTCGCGCGCGAGATGACAAGGCTCAAGCTGACGATCCCGCTCCTCATCGGCGGAGCGACGACGAGCAAACTGCACACGGCGGTGAAGATCGCGCCGCGCTACGACTCGCCGACAATTCATGTGCTCGATGCCTCGCGCGCCGTCGGTGTCGTCAGCTCGCTGCTGAGCGACGACAAGCGGCCCGGCTTCACCGCCACAGTCGCCGAGGAATATGAGCGGCTGCGGAAAGGACAGGAAGGGCGGCAGGGCGATCGCGTGCTCGTCTCGATCGACGACGCTAGACGGCGTCGCGCGCGCCTCTCGTTCACCGCGCCCGATCGTCCGCCGTTCCTCGGCGCGCGCGTGATCGACGTCCCGCTCGCCGAGATCGTCCCCTTCATCGACTGGACCCCGTTCTTTCAGACGTGGGAGCTGCGCGGACAGTATCCGGCGATCCTCGACGAGCCACGGGCGCGCGAGCTGTATGACGATGCGCGGAAACTGCTGAAAGAGATCGTCGACGCGAGGCTGATCCAGGCTCGCGCGGCATACGGCTTCTGGCCGGCAAATGCTTCCGGCGACGACATCGTGCTGTACGGCGACGAGTCGCGAAGCACAGTCGCTGCCGTGATCCACACCTTGCGGCAACAGCAGCAGAAGAGCGGGGCGCACCTCGCGCTCGCCGACTTTGTGGCGCCGAAGGAGAGTGGTGCCGCGGACTACATTGGCGGATTCGCGGTCACGGCAGGCATCGGCGTCGCCGAGCTCGTCGCTCGCTTCGACCGTGATCACGACGACTACAACAGCATCATGGCGAGAGCACTGGCCGACCGCCTTGCTGAAGCTCTCGCGGAGTTGTTGCACAAGCAGGTGCGGGCCGCGTGGTACGCGCCTGCCGAGTCGTTGTCGACCGCAGAGCTGATCGCCGAGAAGTACCGCGGCATTCGTCCCGCCCCAGGCTATCCCTCCTGTCCCGATCACACGGAGAAGCGAACGCTGTTTTCCATCCTCGGCGCGGAGCGCGCGGGAATCGAGTTGACCGAGTCGTTCGCGATGACACCGGCCGCGTCGGTGAGCGGGTTCTACTTTGCGCATCCCGAAGCAAAGTACTTTGCCCTCGGCAGAATCGGACGCGATCAGGTTGAGGACTACGGGAAGCGAAAGAAGATGTCACTCGCCGAGGCTGAACGCTGGCTCGCGCCCAGCCTCGCCTATGAGCCTGAAGCGGAGGAAGCAACAACTCCGCGATGAACGCGGCGTACGCTGACGAACAAATAGGCTACTTGACGGCTACTGACGATCTGGCGTTGCTGGATGTGCATTCGCGGCCCGGTCGGGCGGCCGAGGAGTGCGCAGTCCGCTGGACGCGATCGGATCCAACGACGAAAACTGCCGCGTAACGGGAACCGCCCAAGTGCGCGCCAACGCAAGCTCCACGGCTCCAGAATGTTACGAGGAAGAGCGATCTGAAGTTTTAGAGGAATATGAGGCAGAAGAATAGAATACGCGTCAGTAGCGATGACGTCTAAAGCCACTAATACTGAGTTAGCCGCTTCGGATGAACGACCAGCCTGACGACTACTCGAAGTACACGCTGGACCAACTGCGCGACGTCCACCGGCATATCAGTCGCAGTCAATTTCCCGAACGCGCGGCCTCCGTCGACGCCGAGCTTTCGCGGCGAATAGCGGCGGGGGAGAAAGAAGACGCCTCTGTGGGCCCGCACCAGCTTCGGCGCAATCCAATCTTCATGGCTGGGCTCGTGATGGCTTTCATCGCGATCTTGCAGTTCTTCGTAGCGGCAGCGCTCAATGCACTCGGCATGATCGACATTGGAAATGGCCTCGGATGCGGCTTGGTCATGTGGTTCGGCGCCGGGCTCGGATTGCTACTGGCGATAGTCGGCGCGCTCCTCCACCCTCGTGGATAAGTCCGCAGCGGCTAACTCACGGTTGCAGCGGACTTCGGCCCGCCTCGATTAGACTAACGTCAAGCTCTGCGCGCGGGCCGAAGCCGCTGAACCGCAGAACCGTTATGCGGCGCTGGAGGCAATGACCAACGCAAGAGACGAGCAACAATCGCACGAGCGCGAAGTCTTCGGCGAGTTTCTCTTTTCATATTCAGGGCGCTCATCTCCTTCGGCTGCAACATCGTGCGACCCGCCTGAACCTGACATCCTTTGCAGCGCGGAACCGTTCTGGGATTCATTTTTCGAGTTGGGTCGTCTATTGAACGCTGAGAGCCCACGTCTTCATCTCGAGATGATTCGCCGGGCTCCGCTCGGAACCAAGCCGGATCTCTCAAAGTTCGGCTGGCCAGAGCGAGACATGCTTGTACAGAAGCTTGCCAAGCAATACTCAGATTCCAGTCGCCCTGTTCACCTTCTCCTCTACTGGGATTGTTCGAATCAGCTCACGATGAGTGGCCCTCCTCCGTTTAGGGCGCCCTTCTGCATCGTGGGAGCCGACCTTCTGACGTCGATCGTTGTCAGTCGGCGACATCCATTCACCGGCATTTACTATTTTGACCGTTGGAGCGGTCGAATCCTCTGGTTGTGGCGCGGCGCCGCATAACTCGCGCTTGCAGAACCGACGTGGC